>NZ_JAMYQF010000011.1:0-146260 GCF_040320745.1 Mesorhizobium sp. M0621
GCCAGGCTGTTCTTGCTGCCGAAATACTCGCCCGACCTCAATCCTATCGAGAAGCTCTTCGCCAAGCTCAAGCACTGGCTGCGCAAGGCTGCCAAGCGAACAGTCGAAACCGTCTGTGACGCCATCGGCCAAATCCTCGGCGAGGTCACGTCAACTGAATGCCGAAATTACTTCACCGAGGCTGGCTATGCCCAACCTAAATTCATCCCGCTCTAAATAAAACTCAGTGGTAGGTTTTTGATCGGGCGTCGTACGTCCGCAACGGGTCGTGAGCGAAAAACAAACCGAGACGCTGGCTGGACTACAGTCCCTTCGGCACCAGTCCGGCCAGCCAGTTCACAGAGCGTTTCGCGGCGCTGGCGGTCGCCGAGGCGGCGCGGCCGAGATCGGTCTTGACCACGGCGTAGCCGTTCTTCGTGCGATAGAGCACGCCAGTTCCGCCATCGACCACTTGTTCATAGGCGACGGGCCGGGCGGCGTCCGCTTCCATGGCCGTCGTCGGCGAACCGACCGAGACGCTCGGCCGATGGCTCAGTTCAGGCGGCAACGGGCTTTCGGTTCTGACAACGCGGCTGGCGGGCTTCAATTCCGGGCGCGACGCGGTCGCGGCCAGCTGTGAGGAGGACGACGAGCCCTTGGTGCGGCAGATGCCGGAAATCAGTGGATAGTTGAAATTCCGCTCGTGCAGCATCTGGCTTTTCATCGCGGCTTCGCACTCGGCGACGGTCGACCACTTGGCCGGCGTCTCGCCGATATATTCGCAAAGCTTGGCGTCGCAGTCGCAGCCGACGATGGTCATGGCGACAAGGGCGGTCTTGATCACGGTCTCGTCCCTTCGAGATGGCTCCTTGGCAGCTCATTCAGGTGCATGCAACATTCCATCGCGCGTGAACAAGGCGGGATTTGGCCGCGATTGTGGAATGAGCGTGGCGGGGCGCTCGCGATAGCCGATCTCTGTGGAACGTGGCCGGATCGTCTCAGTAGTCATAGACATGTTCGAGCCTGGCGCCCGACTTGATCAGCGCCGGCAGCACGAGATGCAGCTTGCGTACGGCGACAACCATGCCGGTGCGGCGCGTTGCCGGATCGGCCGGCAGAGGATAGCTGAACAGGATGCGCATGCCTTCGGGGATGGCAATCGAGTCGGTGGAGAGCATGGTGATCATGATCTCGTCGTTGCCGCCGATCTCGACGAAGGAGACGCCCTTGTCGATCAGGCGCGGGATCATGTCGGTGAACACCTGATAGCGCTTGGTAACGAAGATGGCGCCGTCGGCACCCATGTCGCGTTCGAGCAAGGTGTCCGGCTCGTCGCGAGTGGCTTCTCCGACCGGCCCCTTGGCCCAGACATGGATATCGAGAAAGGCCGGGTTCGTCGTGGCGGCGAGTGCCTTTTTGATCAGGTCGGCATAGGCCTGCTTGATGGTGTCGGCGAGGCCGAATGCCAGCTTGCGTTCGCTGGTGCGGATGGAGCTGTCGCCGGGCGCCGACTGCACGGCAAACAAGCCGGCGCGCTTTTCGGCATAGGGGAACTGGTACCACGGCACCTGATCGAGGAAGGCGGCATAGTCGGCCGCCACCTTGGCCTGATAGATGTCGGCAGCGGTTCGCTTGCCTGATACCGCCTCGGTGATGCGGCCGACCGTGTTCTCATAGGCCCACTGAAGGATATGCTCGATCGAGTGGCTGGTGCCGATGATGACCAGCATCTGGTGGTTGGCGTAGTTGAATTTGTAGGGAGAGCCGGCGCGGATCACCATGGCGTAGTCCTGCCAGAAGCGGCCGACATAAGACCAGTAGGGGAAGCCGCTCGGCTGGTCCTTATCGACGAAGCCGGCATATTCGCGCGCGGCGTAGACGATCGCCCATTCCGGGTAGGTGAGGAAGGTCGATTCCTCCGGCCGCTGGTAGCCGGGAATCTCGGCGCGCACCTTGTCGGCCAGCGCCTTGGGCGGAGCGCCGTCGGCAATGCCGGGCAGCGGCGTCTTGTCGAGCGACGTCGTCGTCAGGAAGCCATAGCTCAGCCCGGCGATCGGGATGAGGATAACGATGACGATCAGCCAGAGGATCGTCTTGATGATGCGCTTCAGCCAGCGAAACAGGAACATGGCCGATCAGGCCGTGGCGAAGTGGTCGTGTATGCGCTTTGCCAGCCAAAAGCCGACATAGACGGCGAAGCCGCCAATGACGATGTGCGGCAGGTTGGCGAAGAAGCGGGCCGGGAATTCGATATCGTTGAGGGAGCGGAAGCCGTTGATGAAGATGCCGGCATCGAGGCAGCCGGAACCGGTGATCAGCCCGAGCACGCCGTCGAACAGGTAGACCGAACCGAACAGCTTGAAATAGAACACCGCCTGGCGGTGCGAGATGAAGGCTGCGGCGAGCGCCCAGACGCCTGAGAAGGCGTGCAGCAGGTCGTCATACCATTGCAGCGAGAACAGGCCGAACAGATTGCCGTTGGCATCGTTGAACGCCGGTATGTAGCCGATGGCGACGACGCCGAAGAACAGGAAGGCATAGGCAACAGCAAGCTTCTGGATCAGCGTCATGAAGTATCCCCCTCCGAGTGACGCCGAACGTTAGCCGATTTTACCGCCGGTTGCAGCCCCAACCGAAAACACCGTAAAAATATGGGGACAAAACGACAGTCGGCGCCGGGATTTCTCCCAGCGCCTCCCTGTCAGATCAGGACACGGTCGCGGCAGCAACTTCCGTAAAGTCGTCGCGCCTTGCCGGCCTTGATTTTGACGGTCCTGCCAGTCCGCAACCCGAAAGCAGCGTCCGTTCGGGACCACGCCGGTCGCCACCCTTGCGAGCTTTGCCCTGCGCACCATCGAAGGTTTTTGCCGTCCTTCATGGCAGCATCGGTCCGCCGTCGGCGTTGGCACGCTTTCCGCGGCCCCGTAGGTCTCGGCTCCGTCCCTCGAAACAGGCAAGCCTGCTCTCGCTTCGGGCCGTACGGGCCTCAGGAAAATCCGCCTTTCACTTCGCCTTTCGGCTGGGCGATCGGTAGCCGCCTGAGATGGGTTTAACGTACGCCGGGTAAGGGTCTTGGGGAATGGCCCAGGGCCTGTGGATAGCGGGATTATCGGGGATCATTGCCGCGTTTGCCGGTCACGCCGAAAACAGGACAGCGCGTTTCGCCACTTGCTCCGCCGGCGGGCGCGAGCTTCAATGCCGGCAAAGGATCGAGCGCTGCTTGCTCGGCGCTGGGGAGGGTGCGTATTGAAAGTCGGGGTGGTTCTCAATCCGATTGCCGGTGGCGGCCGGCTGAAACGGCATTGGCCTGATGTCGCCGTGTCGCTGAAAAAGCATTTCGGCCAATTCGAGCTGCGCGAGACGCAGGCCGAAGGTGATGCCGAAAGGCTGGCGCTCGATCTTGCGGCTGAAGGTTTCAATCTGGTGATCGCGGCCGGTGGTGACGGCACCGCCAGCGAAGTGGCCGATGGCCTGCTGCAGGCATTCCAGGAGACCGGCCGGACGACCGAACTCGGCCTCTTGCCGTGCGGCACCGGCATCGATTTCGCGCGCGGGCTCGGCCTGCCGAAGGAGGTGGACGCGGTGCTGAAGCGGATCGCCGGGGCCAAGGCCCGCAAGGTCGATGCCGGGCTCATCTGCTACATCGACGACCATGGCGCGCTGGCCAGCCGCCACTTCATCAACATCGCCAGCCTGGGCCTGTCCGGCGCCACAGACCGTGCCGTCAATGCCGACAAGCGCAAGGGCAGGATGTCGGCCAAGGCGCTATTCCTGTGGCGCACCGTGGTCGAATTCATCCGCTACCGCTTCCAGGACGTCAGGATCACCGTCGACGACGGCGCCCCGGTCGAGGCGCGCATGGCCCTGGTGGCTGTGGCCAACGGCAAATTCTTCGGCGGCGGCATGATGATCGCCCCAGATGCCGATTTGACCGACGGGCAGTTCGACATCGTCATTCTGCGCGCCGCCGGCAAGCTGAAGCTGATCTGGGATATCCGCCTGCTCTACGGCGGCCGGCACCGCAATCATCCAGCGATCACCATCCTGCGCGGCAGGAAAGTAGTGGTCGAGCCGCTCGGCGATTTGGAGAAGAACGGCGCGCTGGTCGATATAGACGGCGAGTCACCCGGACGCATACCCGCGACCTTCGAAATCCTGCCGGGTGCGCTGACGCTGAGATATTGAATCAAGCCGTTGACAGATTGATTCAGATGGATCCGCCGATCCGTACAACAGACTGAAATTGTTGCGCATTTTCTGAAGCGTCAGATTTCCAGCTTGGCCGGAAAACCGGGCGCGCGCAGGTCGGTGCCGACGGTATCCTCCAGCAATTTGACGATTTGGGTCGACCAGGCGCCGCCGCCATAGGCAGCCTTGCCTTGCTCAAAAATCGCGTTGACGCGTGATGCCAGGTCGAGCGGCACACCTGACTGCTCGCCCATGGCGAGCGCGAAGCCGAGGTCCTTCAGCGCCAGGTCCATGGTGAAGCCGATGTCGTAGGAGCCGTTGAGAATGAGCTGGCTTTCGGTCTCGTGGACGAAGCTGTTGCCGGAGGAGGCAACGATGGCGTGATAGGATTGGGCGAGGTCGAGCCCGCCCTGTTTGGCCAGCATCAGCGCCTCGCCGGCGGCGACGAGATGGATGAAGGCGAGCATGTTGGTGATGACCTTGATCACCGCTGCCGAGCCGACCGGTCCCATCAGGAACGACTTCGCGCACATCGCTTCGATTGCCGGGCGATGACGCTCGTAGAGCGCTGGATCGCCGCCGACCAGTGCGGTGATTTTTCCGACCGCCGCCAGATGCACGCCACCGGTGACCGGGCATTCCAATGTCTCGACGCCCTTGGCTGAGGCGAGGGCGGCGAGTCGAAGAATCTCGTCGCGGCCATTGGTCGACATCTCGATCCAGGTGCCGCTCCGGGGCAGCCCTTCGAGCAAGCCGCCGGGGCCAGCCAGCACCGCTTCGCTGACCTTCGGCGAGGGCAGGCACGTAATGGCGTTGCCGGCCCGTGCCGCCGCGTCGGCCGGGCTATTCGCCGCCACTGCTCCAAGCGCAACGAGGCGCTCGACAGCAGTGGGATCACGGTCGAAAACAATGACGGCAAAGCCGTTGCGGATCAGGCTGGCGGCAAGGTTGCCGCCGAGATGGCCAAGACCGATGAAGGCGTAGCTTTCGCTCACGGCATCAGCGGCGTCTGCATCATCTGCAGATGCAGCTCCTTGCCCGTATAGGGATGGGCGTCGCAGACTGCTTCATTGAGCTCAACGCCGAGGCCGGGCTCCTTCGACGGGATGACGTTGCCGTCCTGCCACTCGATCTTCTTCTTCAGCAGCTTGGCGTGGAAACCGTCCCACTGCTTCAGCGATTCCAGGATGAGGAAGTTGGGCAGCGTCACCGCCAGCTGGATGTTGGCGGCACCGACGATTGGCCCGCAATAGCAATGCGGGGCGATCTGGATGTGGTAGGCCTCTGCCATGGCGGCGATCTTCTTGGTTTCCAGAATGCCGCCGGAGCGGCCGAGGTCCGGCTGCAGGATGGTCGCGGCGCGGTTCTCGATGACGCGGGCGAATTCGAACTTGGTCGTCAGCCGCTCGCCGGTGGCGATCGGGATCGAGGTCGCGCGGGCCACTTGGGCCATGACCTCGGGCATATCAGGCGGCACCGGCTCTTCGAACCACAGCGGATCATAAGGCTCGATGGCGCGCGCCATGCGCAGCGCGCCGGACGCGGTGAACTGGCCGTGCGTGCCGAACAGGATGTCGGCGCGGGTGCCGACCGCCTCGCGGATCGCCTTGACCATGCGGGTGGAGACATCGATGTCGACAAGGCGCGGCTGGTGGCCGTCGAAGGCGGTGTAGGGGCCGGCCGGGTCGAGCTTGACGGCATTGAAACCCTGCTCGACATATTCGAGCGCACAGGCCGCCGCCATTTCGGGGTCGTTGTAGACGTTCCTGCCGTCCGGTGCGTCCTCCGAATGGACACTGCCGGTGTGCGGATAGAGATAGGTGTAGGAGCGCAGCGTCTCGTGCACCTGGCCACCGAGCAGTTTGTAGACCGGCTTATCGGCTTCCTTGCCGATAATGTCCCAGCAGGCCATTTCCAGCGCCGAGAAGCAGCCCATGCCGGACACGTCGGGGCGCTGGGTGAAGCCGGACGAATAGGCGCGGCGGAAAAAGTTCTCGATGTCGTGCGGATCGCGTCCGACGAGATAGCGCTCGGCCATGTCCTCGACCATCCTTGCCGTGACATGGGCTGAGAAGGTCGCGTTATAGGCCTCGCCATAGCCGACGACGCCGCCGTCGGTGGTCAGCTTGACGAAGATGAAATACTTGCCGCCGATGCCGGGTGGCGGGTTGCCGACAACCCAGGTCTTGACGTCGGTGATCTTCATTCTTGGTCCTCCAGAACCAGCTCGGCGCCCTTCCAACCGGTCATGATCGAGGCGGCGTTGGTGTTGCCGGTGATGTTGTCGGGAAAGATCGAGGCGTCGATGACGCGCAAGCCTTCGATACCGTGCACCTTGAGACACGGATCGACGACGGCGCGCGCGGGATCGGGCCCCATGCGGCAGGTCGACACCGGGTGATAGACGGTCCCCGAGCGTTTTCGGAAATCCTGGATCAGATCGGCGTCGGAGGTGATCGACGGACCGGGCAGGACCTCTTCCTCGATGATCTCGGCCATGGCGGGCATCGAGGCGATCTTGCGCACGAATTTCACCGCTGCCAGCATCTCCTCGACATCGGCATTGGTGGAGTAGGCATTGGCGACAATTTTGGGGTAGTCGCGCGGGTTGCTGGAGCGGATCATGATCTCGCCACGGCTGGACGGGCGGCAATTGGACAGGCCGATGGAAAAGCCCGGCCATGGATCCGGCGTCAGGATCGGGCGCTCGCCGCTCTTGGGAATGACGGTTGAGAAGGCCTGGAAATAGAGCTGCATGTTGGGCCGGCTGGCCGCCGGGTCGGTGCGGAAGAAGCCGCCGGCATTGTTCATCGACAGCGACAGCGGGCCCGAACGCGTCAGGATGTATTGCATGCCGACCAGCAGCTTGCCCCACCACGGACGCAGGATCTGATTGAGCGTCGGCAGCCGGCCCTTGAAGGTGTAATTGATGCCGACATGGTCCTGCAGATGCGCGCCGACATTTTCGTTGGCGTGAACGACGGGAATGCCCAGCCCCCCAAGCAGAGCGGAGGGGCCGACGCCGGATAGCTGCAGCAATTGCGGCGAGTTGACCGAACCACCCGACAGGATGACCTCGCGGCCGGCGCGCACCGTCTTCGTCTCGCCGTTCTGCAGATATTCGACGCCAACGGCGTGCTTGCCCTCGAACCGCACCTTGGTCGCCAGCGCGTTCATCTCGACACGGACGTTGGCCCGTTTCATTGCCGGGCGCAGGAAAGCGCGCGCCGCCGACATGCGGCGGCCGTTGCGGGTCGAGATCTGGTAGATGCCGACGCCTTCCTGGGCGGCACCGTTGAAATCCGGATTGAGCGGCAGGCCGGCCTGCTGGCCGGCGGCGAGATAGCGCTTGGTCAGCGGATGGACGGCGTTCGAACAGTCGGTGACATGCAGCGGACCGCCCGTGCCGCGCCATGCATCAGCGCCGGCCTGGTTGTCCTCGAGCGCCTTGAGGGCGGGCAGCAGGTCGTCATAGCCCCAGCCGGGATTGCCGGCGGCCGCCCAGGCATCGAAATCCTCACGCGCGCCCCTGATCCAGACCATGGCGTTGATCGAGCTCGAACCGCCCAACAACTTGCCGCGCGGCCAATGGTCGGCATTGCCGGCGAGGCCGGGGTCTGGCTCGGCCTTGTAGTTCCAGTTCACATCAGGATCGAAGAAGGTCTTGCCGTAGCCCAGCGGCATCTGCACGTAGAAGCGCCGGTCGGTGCCGCCGGCCTCCAGCACCAGCACCGAAAAGCGCCCCGACGCCGATAGTTTGTCGGCCAGGACCGAGCCGGCCGAGCCGGAGCCGACGATGATGAAATCATAGGTCTGCATGATGGGTCTGGTCGGCTCCGGAAATCTGGCCGCAGCCTAGACGCGACGGGTTGACCGCGTCGCCGTGCCATCCGGCATCAGTTGTGAAAAAAGCGACCGTCAAACCGGGCGGGTTTGCGGGAATTCCCGACAATCGCGCTTGATATGCACCGGCTCGACGGCCTATGCGATGGCATTATTTTGGCGCATGATTTTTCCCGAAAAGTCTGCAGCTTTTCGGAATCATGCTCTGGCCAATTTGCGGAAGGCAGAAAATCATATGCGGACCCTTCCTGACGCGTTCATCCCCGAACTGCCGGGCCACTATAGCGGCAAGGTCCGCGAAAACTACGATTTGGCGGATGGCAGGCGCATCATCATCGCCACCGACCGTCTCAGTGCCTTCGACACCATCCTGACTTCGATCCCATACAAGGGAGAGATCCTCACCCAGACGGCTCGGTACTGGTTCGAGGAAACCGCCGATATCTGCCCGAACCACGTTCTCGAATACCCCGACCCGAATGTCGTCGTCGGCACAAGGCTCGACATCCTGCCGGTCGAGATCGTCGTGCGTGGCTATCTGGCGGGAACCACCAGCACCTCGATCCTGACCAGGTACCGGCGCGGCGATCGGGAGATGTATGGAATGCGCCTGCCGGACGGCCTGCGCGACAATGAAAAACTGGCGGAACCGATCATCACGCCGACCAGCAAGGCTTCGCACGGTGGTCACGACGAGCCCCTGTCCAAAGCCGAGATCCTTGAACAGGGCCTGCTCACGCCGGCGCAGTGGGATACCGTATCGGACTATGCCTTGCGGCTGTTCGCCCGCGGCCAGCAGCGCGCCGCCGAGCGCGGCCTCATCCTTGCCGATACGAAATACGAATTCGGCACCGACAAGAACGGGACCATCATTCTCGCCGACGAAATCCACACGCCGGACAGCAGCCGGTACTGGATTGCGGCGAGTTACGAACAGGCGCTCGCCAGCGGCAGCCGGCCGGAGAGCTTCGACAAGGATTTCATCCGCTCGTGGGTCTCGGCCCGGTGCGATCCTTACAGCGACCCTATCCCTGAGATACCCGACGAGATCGTCGAACAGGCTTCGCGGGTCTACGCGCAGGCCTATGAGGCAATCACGGGCAAGGAATTCTCTCCCGACCTTTCCGGGGACAGCGTGCTCGATCGCATTCGCTCGAACCTTGAGCGTTATTTTTAGCAGTCACGTGAGCCTTCGCCGGGGGCAGTCGGGCAGTGGCGCGTTGACCTGTCGGCGCCATGACGTTACGGGATCGAGGGCAACCGGTCTCGAAGGATTTTCCCCATGGTGCACTACGCGGATGGACGGCCGATCGGAGACCTGACGCTGCGCACGCTGGCCATGCCTTCGGATGCCAATGCAGCCGGCGACATCTTCGGCGGCTGGGTGATGGCGCAGATGGACCTCGCCTGCGGCATCCGCGCCGCTGAGCGCGCCAAGGGCCGGGTGGTGACGGCGGCGGTCAAGGAAATGTCTTTCGCCAAGGCGATGAAGATCGGCGACACGCTGTGCATCTACACCCATGTCGAGCGCGTCGGCCGCACCTCGATGACGCTCAAGGTCGAAGCCTGGGCGCAGCGCTACCTCTCCGACCTGATGGAAAAGGTCACTCATGCCGATTTCGTCATGGTGGCGTTGGATGGCGAAGGCAAGCCGAAAGCGGTTCCTGCCGAAGGCTGACGGAAGCCGGTTCTCCCAAGCTTAGTCATTTGTAACACCGCCTGTAACATCGCCCATGCGGGGGACGCGTTTTCGCGACATCCAATGGTTGCCTCCAGGCCCGATTCTGCGGGCGTTGGGGGAGAAACAATGCGTCAACATATGCTGAACAGCTGGCTTGTGGCAGCCTTGGTCGCGGTGGCCTGCCTGCTTGGCGTAACCGCCTATGCCGCAGTCAAGGAAGACCTTCCGTCCACCACCTGCTTGCATGGCAATGGCGTTAGGGAGTCAGCCGCGACATGCACGATCTGCAGCCCGGCGCCTTGCGAGGGCATGGCGCCAAGAACCTGAAATGGTTGTCTTTGGTATGCGATTGTCGTCGTCAGAGTGGCGCGTGCGTTGGTCGGCCTCAGGCACCTAAGACAAAATTGCAGCGCCTCGCTTAGAGAAGCGCGAGGTCCACTTGTCGACGGGCAATTTGGCTCACCGCGAAACTCCGGATTCCTTGCCATGCAAGGATCTCAGGCATGCACACTGTCGAATTTTTCACGTGCCGCTCTAACGCGTGTGGTGTTCTTGCGCGCCCATTCGCCCAGCGCACTGACCGGAATCAGCAGCTCGTGACCGAGCTCGGTCAGCTCATAGTCGACACGCGGCGGAATGGTCGGAAATACGGTGCGGGTGACGAAGCCGTCGCGCTCCAGCCCGCGCAAGGTGGTGGTCAGCATCTTCTGTGAAATGCCGCCGACGGCTGCGCGCAACTCGTTGAAGCGCAGCGGTCCGTCGCCCAGCTTGCCGACGACCAGAACGGTCCATTTGTCGCCGACGCGCTGCAGGATTTCCGAGATGGCGCGACAGTCCTCGGTGCGGTGCGGGTGCCTCAGTAACAAAAAGGTGCCTCCTTGCGTCTCGAGTTGACAGTATCTCATATAGCGCCGGTATCCAAACGATACCAGTACTGCAAGGAGAGCCCTTCATGTCCAAACCCAAAATCGCCATTGTCATCGGTTCGACACGCGCCGCGCGTTTCGCCGATGTGCCGACCGAATGGATCGCCAAGATCGCCAAGTCACATGCCGACATCAACGTCGAAGTCGTCGACCTGCGCGACTTCCCGCTTCCTTTCTTCGACGAGGTCGCATCCTCTGCCTGGGTGCCGTCGACGAATGAAGTGGCACAGCGCTGGCAGAAGAAGGTCGCCGAATTCGATGGCTTCATCTTCACCGCCGCCGAATACAATCATGGTCCGACGGCCGTGCTGAAGAACGCCATCGATTACGCTGCCAATGAGTGGAACAAGAAGCCGGCCGGCTTCGTCGGTTATGGCAGCGTCGGCGGCTCTCGCGCCGTCGAACAGCTCCGCCTTCATGCGGTCGAATTGCAGATGGCGCCGGTCAAGTCCGCCGTCCATATCGCCTGGGGCGATTTCCTTGCCGTCCGCCAGGGCGAGAAGAAGCTGGAAGATCTCGAGCATCTGAACCAGGCCGCGACCGCGCTGGTCAACGACGTTGCGTGGTGGGCCAAGGTACTCAAGGCAGCGCGTCAGGCCGACGCCGTCGCAGAGGAAGTCAAGGCGGCCTGACCGCCGTTCGAATTATCCTCCCAAGGATCCGGGGCGGCGCTTGCGCCGCCCTTTTCAATTGTCAGAGGCGTGGGTCAGAGGCGTGCGCCTCCCGCGCCTGTCTTGACCGGATGATGCGATCGGCGAGAACGAGCGTAGCGCCGGGGTTATGAATTTGAGGCCACCTCGGACGACGCCTGTCGTCCATGCCAGTGTTGTCCAAACTCCGGCGCCGGACATATGCCTACCCTGGCGTTTTCTCGCGGGTTGGCGTTCCAGTGACCGTATCTCGTTGCGGTTTCCATGAAGTGCCGCAGAGCCGCTTCGGAGGGAGGGACAGGCGGCGCTCCAGCCACGACCGGCGTGCCGATTTCCTTGAAAAATTTGGCCATCCTGGAAGTCGTGACGATGTTTGAGACCGCCGGCTGATGGGACAGGTTTCGAAAGGCGTGCATGGCCATGCCCGGCACATGGAAAATATCACCGGGCTTGATGCGGATCCAATCGAAGAGCACGGCCGATCCTGAAAGCCCTTCCAACTCACCGGAAACGTGGATGAAGGTCTCGAGATCCGGATGGCTGTGAAGCGGCACGATCACGCCGGGCGGAATTGTGCCCCGCATGAGGCACGGGGAATTGTCCTCCTCCCCGGGTTCGGTCAGGACCTGGATCGTAGGTCCCATGATGTCGATGGCCTGGACGCCATGCGGATCGACAATATGGCCGAGTTGGCCTGATATCACGCGGTTTTCCGAAAATTCTGGTTCCGGCATTCCATATCTCCTTCGGTTGAGCCGCCTCTGTCAGCGCTGTCGCGTCTCTCGGAAGATCGCCGTCGTTTTCCGCCACAGTCCCGGACGACGAAGCTGGATCAATCGGACGATATTGATGGGCAGAGAGGCGAAGACGGCAAGTGACGCCGCATAGCCGATGGGTTCGATCCATTGGGTCATGCCAGGCTCCAGTCCTCGCGACGCGCGGTCTATTTCGGCACTGTCGTCCAGGCGCCGACAAAGGGTGGCAACATGATGCATGCGTTGTGCTGGATGGCTTCCTCGCGCAGCCGCTCGGCCAGCGTATCGATGGCGATCTCTGCCGGGGTGGCAACGCCGACCTGCTCGGTCATTGGCAGGAGGCTGCGCACAACGCCGGAGAGATAGTCGTAGACGAGGGAATGCGGGCCACCTTCGGTTCGACTTGACGCGATCATCTGGGGCGCCGGCAGTCCGGCGGCGACAAACGTGGCGAACAGCTTGCTACCCATCTCGAGTTCGAACCCCGCCCGATCGAAAGTGCCCATGATCCATTCGATGCATTGGCGAAATTGTGGCCCGTCGGGATTGCTCCTTGCCATCGGCATGACAAGTTCCTGAAAGGCGACGACGCCGCCAGGGCGCAGATGCCGGCACAGCCGCCGCAGCGTCTCGGCAGGATCGGGCAAATACATCAGCACCAGGCGACCGATCACGGCGTCGAAGGTGCCCTCCGGCGAGAACGTTTCGATATCGGCTATCGCAAAGCGCATCCAATTGGATTGCCCGGCCTCGGCTGCGCGGCGTTGAGCGATGGCGACGGCATCCGCCGAGCGGTCGATGCCGAGCACCTTGCCAGAGGACCCGGCCAGCCTTCCGGCGATCAGCGACACGTCGCCGACACCGCAGCCGATGTCGAGCACGCGCATGCCTTCCTCGATGCCGGCCCGCCGCATCATGTCCTCGGTCAGATCGCTGAAGAATTCTCCCTGTTTCTGCAGCCGCATGAATTCACCCTCGGAATAGCCCAGAGCATAAGGGCGCGAGTCTGTGCGGGTTGCGGAGTGGCCGTTCGGCTGCCGCGGATCGAAATTGGGATCGTTCATCTCATTCTCCTTTCGGGTATCGGCCGCTCGAGGCGCGGCTACTTGCGCCCCACGATCATCGAATAGGAGCTTGTCAGGGGCGCGTGGCGCACGTCGCCAAAGCCGGCGCCGCGCATCCATCCGGTTGCATCGGCGCGGGTGTAGTCGAAGCCGCCGCGTGTCCCGACCAGCATGCTGAGGCTCATCAGCAGGCCGGCGGCGTTCTCGCGCCGCTCGTCGTCGATCATCTGGTCATAGACGATGAGCGCGCCGCCCTTCGGAAGCGCGGCAAATGCCTTGGAGAGGAGTTCTTGCTTCACTTGCAAGCTCCAGTCGTGGAGGATTTGTCCCATCACCAGGACATCGGCCGAGGGCAGTGGTTCGCTGAAGAAATCGCCTGCATGGAATCGGAGCCGATCCTCGACGCGGCGAGATTGTACATAGGCCTCGAACAGGGGCTGCATTTTCGGCAGATCGAAGCCGCCGCCGGTGAGGTGCGGATGAGCCTTGGCGATCTCGACCGCGGCCGCTCCCTCGGCGGCGCCGACATCGATGAACGTTCGATAGTCGGTCCACGGAAAACACCGTGCGAGTGCCGTCGCGACGGGGAGGCTGGAACCGGTCATTCCTTGCGCGAACCGGGCCAGCGAAGGCGGGTCGGAATAGGCGAAGTCGAACAGATCCTGGCCGTCCTTGATCCCGCTGTGCGGTTCGCCCGTCCTCAGTGTTTCGGTCAGCGAATTCCACACCGGATAGACCATCGTATCGGCCAGCCGAAGTATTCCGCCGATGTAGGAAGGCTTGCTTCGATCGAGATAGAAATCCGTTTCCGGCGTGTTGCTGTAGATACCGCTGCATCGATCTATCATTCCCAATGCGACGAGTGCGTCGAAGAAATCGCGCGCGCCTCTCTGATGCAGCCCGAGACGCTGTCGCAGCGTTTCGCCATCGAGCGGCGCCACGGCAAGATGGGAAAAAAGATCGAGTTCGACGGCGCTCAGAAGCGCCTTCGCGCCGCGAAAACCGAAGCCTAGCCGCACGATGCGATCGGGCGACAGCTCGACGGCTTTCGCCTGCTCCGCGGTTTCCGACCTCGCTGCCGCACTGATGCTTGCGTCCATGTCCTTTCTCCTCATTCGGGCAAACGGTCCGATAAATCCCATAACAGGCATTCGGCGTGGCGCTTTTCAGCCGCGCCACAGTGAAGGCACGATAGGGGATGCCGGCCCGTGGCTCTTGGGCAGGAGCGAACGGAGTTTTGGGGAAAAGTGAACTCCGTCCCGATGGGGGAACCCGTGGGCCTGTTCGGCGTTTGACCGGCAATGGACAAGATAGCGTCGGGGTGGACTGAAGGCATGAGCGCGGCGCAATTCTGGCAGAGCGGCCGTGGAGAGCCTGATGACATCGCATGAAATCACCTCGTTCCGTTTCTCGACAAAAAATCTCCCGCCAAGACAGCGGCTACTGAGATGGAACGAAACCTTCGGCCGCCCGGTGGCGCGGCGTGTGCTTGCTCCCCCGTGGTCATCCGATGGCCAGTTCCATGTCGAGATGGCGGGCTACACGCTGGGCAGCGCCAATATCTCGGACAACAGCCAGGGCATCAGCGTCATGCGGATGACAGTGACCGCGGGGGGCGAGGCCCATCGAACCCGCGAACTTCTGTCCGATGGCAATGACGACGTCATCCTGCATGTCCACGAGGTTGGCCAGCGTGTCGTCTCTCAACTCGGCCGGGAGGCAACCGTGGAACCCGGCGCCGGCCTCCTCTCGTCCAACGCCGACACCAGCAGGATGGTCTTGCCGGGGCCGGCGCGGTTCTCAAGCGTTGCAGTGCCACGCAAGCTGTTGACGGCGCGGGCTCCTGGCGTCGAGGACGCGTTCTTACGGCCACTGCCGCCCGACGCGAGTGTGCTGCGATTGCTGGTGCGATATCTCGATATTCTTGAAGACGAGCGCGCGCTGAGCACACCGGAATTACAGCATGCTGTCGCGACGCATATTCAAGATCTCTGCGCCCTGGCGGTCGGAGCGACGCGTGGCGCCGCTGAGATAGCAAAGGGGCGCGGCCTGCGGGCCGCGCGGCTGCGCATGCTCAAGGCCCATATCGCAGAAAATCTCGGGGACGGAGATCTGTCGGCCGCCACGCTGGCACGTTGTCAAGGCGTTACGCCGCGCTACATCCACAAGCTGTTCGAGACCGAAGGCACGACATTGTCGAAATTCGTGCGCGGCCAGCGTCTCGCCGAGGTTCACCGTAGGTTGGCCGACCCGCGCCATGCCGGTCTGACGATCGGCGCTATCGCCTACAGCGCCGGCTTCGGCGATCTGTCGACGTTCAACCGCGCGTTTCGCCAGCATTTCGGGGTGAGACCTTCGGAGGTGCGCAGAGAATCGAGCCGTGAAGCATATCTGGTGCCTGACCGGCTCGCTCGCTGAGACAGGATGTCGGGTAGGATTGAACCAATGACAGATCTCGGATCGAAAGAATTTGTGCTCGCAGGCGTCGTCATGAAGCAACTGATTTCCGGCAGACAGACGGAAGGTCTGCTTTGTCTCCTCGAAAACAGAAGTGACGGGCAGACGAAGACGCCGATCCATGTTCATGCGAACGACGACGAGACGGTCTACGTCATCGAAGGGCAGTTGACCGCGATTGTCGATGGCGAGCCGAAAACGCTGTCGGCGGGCGAGAGCATGTTTTTGAAACGCGGCGTACCGCACCAACTCATGAACCCTGGCAATCGGCCAGTCCGCTACATCCTGATAGGTACGCCAAGCGGATTCGAGCAGTTTCTCGCCGAAGGTGGCCGCGAACTGCGTGAGGGAGAGGTGGCCGGGCCGCCGTCACCCGCCGATATCGAACGGCTCAAGGTAGCCGCGCCGAAGTTCGGGATTACGCTCCTGCGCGACTGGCCGGCAAGAGAATGACTAGCTTCGCGATAGAGGCTGGCATCCGCGGGGGAAGCGCACGGAACGACGAGATCGCATGCAGCCTCGCCGGCGCGCAGCAAGAGTGCCGGCACATGGTGGAAGAATGCTGCACGGCGCGGCGAAGCGCACCGGCTGCTGGAGGAGCGCCGTTCGACGGGGAAAGTGGTGCTGGTGCCTTGGCGCCGCAGTGGACATGACGTCAATCGGGATTGGACCTCCATATGCGCGGTCCTGCCATCTGGTCCCGCCCTTTGCCTTGAGATATCCGGCTGCAATCCGTCACATGAGTGTAGCCGTGAAGACATCCAGCCTGACCGGCGCCGTTTCCCCGATGATCCCGGTGCTCGTCTGCGCGCTCGGGATCTTCCTGCTGTCGGGGATGGATGCGGCGATGAAGACCCTGGTTATTGCGGTCGGCGTCTATAACACGGTGCTGTGGCGCAGCATGGTCGCGACCGTGGTCGCGGGTGCTGCCTGGTCTGCGGGGCCACGCTCAAAGCCAACCTTTCCGGTACTGAGGCTGCATGCGCTGCGTGCCGCAATTGTCGGCATCGTTCTGATATCCTTCTTTTGGGGCCTTGCCAGGCTGCCGCTGGCGGAGGCGATCGGGCTCAGCTTCGTGGCGCCCTTGTTCGCCCTTTTCCTCGCCGCGTTGCTACTGGGCGAACGAATCCGGCGCCAGGCAATCTGGGCATCGTTGGCCGGCATTGCCGGCGTCGCGATCATCATGGCCGGCCAGTTCGGGCAGGCAAGCTATTCGCAGGATGCCATGCTTGGTACGGCGGCCGTGCTCGTATCGACGGTGTTCTACGGCTACAATCTGATCCTCGCCCGGCAACAGGCGCAGTTGGCCAAGCCAATCGAGATCATGTTGTTCCAGAACCTCTGCGTTGCGATCATCCTTGGCCTCGCGGCACCTTGGCTCGCCGTCGCCCTGCCGACCGATCTTTGGCTTCCCCTGGCCGGAGTGACGGTGCTGTCGCTTGCCGGGCAATTCTTGATGAGCTGGGCCTACGCCCGCGCCGAAGCGCAATATTTGATCCAAACCGAATACTCGGCTTTCATCTGGGCGGTAGCACTTGGCTGGTTCTTGTTCGGCGAGGAAGCGACCTGGACCACGCTAACCGGAGCATGCCTGATCGTCGCCGGCTGCCTGATCGCCGCGCGGGCAAATCCCAGGCTTGCCAAGCCAATCGAAGCGGCGGTTTGAGGACGCAAGTCGTCCCGCCAGGTGTCCTCATTGGATCACGCCCTGCGCGTCACTCCGGAAGACCGGCCTTGCGGAAGCCATCGACGAAATGCTCCTGCATGGCGGCGTCGCGAAACGGCTCCGTCATGACCCAGTGGCGGGTTGTGAAATGCGGGTTGCTGATGAGGAACATTTCGACCTCCGCGCGCGCCTCGTCGAACCGGCCGAGTTGCGCAAGGCTTGCCGCAAGGAAACGGCGTGAGCTTGTGCGATAGGTCTCGTCCCTGCGCAGTGTCTCGATGGCGGCTTCGTATTCTCGCGCCGCGTATTGCGCAGCGCCGAGCGTCAGATAGTACCAGCTTGCCGGAAACGGGTTCAGCCGGAACGCCTTGCGAATGTGCTCAAGGCCCTCTTCGACTTGCCCGGCCAAGACCGCGATGTCGGACAATGTCGCCCAGGCGTCGGCCTCGTTCGGGTCGAGCTCGAACGCCTTGGCGAATTCCGCATCCGCCTCGGCGAAGCGGCGTTCATAGGCGAGCAGGTTGGCAAGGACCCAATGGCAGCCGGCATCGTTGGGATCGATCGCCACGGCCTTGCGCGCCAGCTCCAAAGCAAGGCTGCGGTTTGGCTCGATGGGTTCGCCCCAATGCACCCATCCCATCCAGTGGTTCATGGCAAGCCAGCGATAGGCCTCGGCGTATTCCGGATCGAGCGCTACCGCGCGCGTGAGCAGCAGATGTGCTTCCCGCGCCGTCTGCGGCGAATCATCGATCAGCTTGCGCGCCCGCACGCAGAGGTCGTAGGCCTCAAGATTTTGGGGCCGGTTGCGCGGCAGCGGTGCGCGCAGCCGGCCAAGCAACGCCTCGACGATCTTGGCCGTGACCTCGTCCTGAACGGCAAAGATATCCTCCAGGCCGCGATCGAAGCGTTCCGCCCATAGATGTTCGCCCGTCACCGCATCGACCAGTTGGGCGTTGATGCGCACGCGATCCGCGGCGCGTCTTGCGCTGCCTTCCAGCAGGTAGCGCACGCCAAGATCCCCGGCGATCTCCCGCACGTCCATCGCCTTTCCCTTATAGGCAAAGGTCGAGTTGCGCGCGATGACGAACAGGCCGGAGATCCTGGACAGGTCGGTGATCAGGTCTTCGGTCAACCCATCCGCAAAGGAGTCCTGTTCGGGATCGTTGCTGAAATTGACGAAGGGCAGCACGGCTATCGATGGTTTGTCGGGCAGCGGTAGAGTTTTTTTCTTCGCGCTGCCGAGCTGTTCGACGGCTCCCGTGAAGCGGTAGCCGACACGCGGAACCGTGGATATCCATTCACCGCCCCCATCACTGTCATCCCCGACCGGACCAAGCAGCTTGCGCAATTGCGCGATCTGGACGGTGAGGTTGCCTTCCTCGACGGCCGTGCCCGGCCATGCCGCGTCCATCAACTCGGCCTTCCCCAGGATTTCGCCGGGCCGTCCGACGAGCGCCGCAAGCAGACTTAACCCGCGGTAGCCAACGGCAACGGGCACATCGTTCCGAAGCAGCGTTCCCGCACCCGGATCAAGCACAAACGGACCAAAGGCAAAACGCGATCCCTGCATAGGGCGCATCTATAGCCCGTTTGGAAGTTTTGAGAACTATTTGGGAGGGCTTAATTACGGCGCTGCTCGTATCGCGCAGAATTCAACCTCTTTCAGGCGAGGGCCCTCCGACCCTCAAACCATAGGAGGTTGCCATGACCAATACCCTTGCATCGGCCCCGCATTGTGCAGCGCGGCCGGGAACGCCCGTGGGGCCGGCGTCGCGTCGGCTCCTGACGACATTGCGAAGCATTATCATGACCTTGCGCGAGCGGACCTGGCGCGAGCGGATACGCTTTCGCTGGCAACTCAGGCAAATGTCGAAGGACAATCCCTATCTGATCGACGATATCGGCCTCACGAGACGAGAGGTCGAGGAAGAGATCGCCAAGCCCTTCTGGGAACGATAGAGCGAATGCTGCACATCGGGTTGACCGTCAGCGCACCGCCTCGCGGTGAGCGCCGGGCAGACGGGTGGCGATCAGCTTATCGATGCGGCGGCCGTCGAGATCGACCACCTCGAAGCGCCAGCCCTGCGCATCGACGCATTCGCCGGTCGCCGGCAGATGGTGCATGTGCGACAGCACATAGCCGGCGACGGTCTCGTAGTCGCGGCTTTCCGGCAGGTCGATGCCGAGAATATCGGCCATCTCGTCGGCCTGCATGTAGCCGGCCAGCAGCCATGAGCCGTCCTCGCGCTTGACGGCATTTTCCTCATCGCCAGCGTCGGTGTCCGCCCGGAACACGCCGGTAATGGCTTCGAGGATATCGGCCGGGGTGACGATGCCTTCGAAATGGCCGTATTCGTCATGCACCAGCGCCATCGGCACGTCGGATTCCTTGAGCTTGGAAAGCACATCCAGCGCGTCGGCTTGGTCATAGACGATGGGTGCGGCGCGCACGTGCCTGCGCGGGTCGAGCACGCGGCCGGCAAGCATTGCCGCCAGCACGTCGCGCGTCTGGACGACGCCGACCATGACATCGACGCCGCCGTCGCCGGCGGGCAGGCGCGAATGCTGGGTCTCCATCAAAAGCTTGCGGATGGCCGTCTCGTCGGATTGCAGATTGATCCAGTCGACCTCGGTGCGCGGCGTCATCACCGCGCGCACGGCGCGGTCGCCAAGCCGCATGACGCCGGCGATCATGCGCCGCTCGTCGGATTCGATGGTGCCGTGATGCTCGGCCTCGGCGACCAGCATCTTGATCTCCTCGTCGGTGACCTTTTCCTCGCTTTCGCCGCGCTGGCCGAGCAGCCACAGGATGGCGCGGCCGGAAAAGTCGAGCAGGAAGACCAGCGGCGCCGAGACGGTGGCAAGGATGGTCATCGCCGGAGCGACCTTGGCGGCGACCCTTTCAGGATCACGCAAGGCGATCTGCTTGGGCACCAGTTCGCCGACGATCAGCGAGAAATAGGTGATGACGGCAACGACGATACCGACGCCGAGCGGATCGGCGACCGTTTCACGGATGCCGGTGGAGGCCAGGAACTGCGCCAGCCGCTCGCCGAGCGTGGCGCCGGAAAAGGCGCCCGACAAGACACCGACCAGGGTGATGCCAATCTGCACCGAGGATAGGAACTTGCCGGGATTGGAGCCAAGCTCCAGCGCCCGGCCGGCGCCGTTGATGCCGCGGTCGATCATCGCTTTCAGCCGGGCCGGCCGTGACGAGACGATGGCAAGCTCTGACATCGACAAAAGGCCGTTCAAGCAGATGAGGACGACCACGATAGCGATTTCGACGTATAGCATGAGCGGTCAATAGCATTGCCGCGCGGTGTTCGAAAATAGTCCGGCGTGTTTTTTGAGAAATGTCCGGTATTTCGATCAGAAGGCATCCGCGGCGGTGAGGGAACCGTCAGGGATTTGGCATTGGTCTGAAGGGCCCGAAAAAGCCCACGACCAGCGACAGTTTTCCCTGCTTGGAGACGCGGCACATGTCCATGCTGTCGGCGCCTCGAAATCCGTTTTCGCCTCTCCGCACCCAGCCAAAACGTAGGAAGTCATGATGGACATCGACCAAGGTCGTCCGTTCGAGCCAGAAGTCCGGACGGGCTTTCACGACCTGATCGATGTGGTGGAGCAGCGCCTCGGCACCGGAGATATGCACCGTCGGATCGATGTATGTGCCTTCCGGTTCGAATGAGGCGAACAACAGCCGGCGACGCCTTTCAGGCTCCGGGTCGAACCAAGCCTTGCAGTAGCTATTCACAACACTTTCCGCGTCGAACATCCGAATCTCCCTTTGAAACCGCCCTTTTTGAACCGCTTAGCTGTCTCAGTTTGCAGGGGCCGCGCGACCTACTGTTTGAGTACGCCGACAATCGCCTCGCCGTCGGTGACATAGGGGTCGCCGCCGCCATTGCGGCCAGTCGTTGTCGCGCCGATGCCCGCGATTTCGGCGGTCGAGATCAGCATGCCGGCCGTGGCCAGGTCGCGCATCAGGAAGTCACGTTCGGCATCGATGTCGGGGCCAATGTGGTGGGTGACGGCGCCGGTGTCGTGGCTGAGGCCAACGCCGCGATCGAAGCTGGCGGAGCCCAGCCACAGCGGGCGGCCGTCGTCGCCGGTCGCACCGGTCTGCCAGAAGCGCACATGATGCCGGCGGTCGGCGCTGGCTCCCACGGGCTTTTCGAAGGCGAGATCCTGGGCGCGGCCCTCGAACAGCAGCCGGCTGACCGGCGCATCGGGGTAGGGGTGGTCGAACAACACGCTTTCGCCGATCTCGATCGCGGTCTTCAAGGTCACGGCGTCGGCGGTGTCCCAGCCGGCGACGGCGAAGGCGTGGACAACCTCCTTTTGCGTGCCGACAAGGCCGACATTGATGGGGTCGCCGGGAATGCCTTGCGGCGTGTGCGTCACCATCTCGAAGCGTTGGCTGCGAAAGCCGCGATCCCGGAATGTCCAGAATTCGGGTGCCGCGAAATAGGCCAGTGCCAGATAGGCGGCCAGGAAGGCCGCCACCCAGATTGTAATGCGTCGCCGAAGGCTTCGTTGGCTCATCACTGCCGTCCGAACGTTCCGGCATCACTCTATGCGGTGCAGCAGGCCTTGGGCAGAGAGCATGCACTTGGGTTCAGCGGCAGGCGCGATATCCGTTCCTGCGGTTCTTGATGTCGAAATGGAAATGGTTGCGGTGGTCGTAATTGTAGCCGGGGCCGAGCACGGTGGTGAAATACTGGCAGCCGTCGGCACGCACATTGTTGAGGAAGCCGCGCGTGCGGAAGGCGAACAGGCCGGGCTTGCGTACATCGATGTCGTCGCCATTGTTGAGTTCGATGCTCATGACGTCGAGCGCATTGCCCTTGCCATGTTCCGACAAAACGCCTTCGCCGGCGATCCTGCGGCACGAATAGCTGGAGCCCTGGTGGATGGTCTTGACGCCGGAGAAATAGCGCCAGCGGGCGGAGGGAACGAGTTCGTTCTTCGTCCAGCCGGCAAAGGTGGCGGCCATGTCGCAGGTCAGCGTCGCGGCGGGCTTCATCTGGATGTTGCCGATGGCCGAAACCTTGACCGGATAGTCGATGCCGCACTGGCCTTCATGGATCGGCGCCAGGTCGGTGAAGGCAACATCGAGGCGCTTCAATTGCTGGCGGCAGTCGGTCTCACTGACCGGCATCTGCTCGATCGGCGACATCGGCTCATCCATGCGCGGATAGGCGGCCTGCGTCATGTAGGGGTTGGAGGGAACAAGCTTCTGCATGCCTGCGTATTGCGGCACGGCAGCCGTCTGGGAGCCGACGTCGACGGCCGGCTCAAGTGATAGCACGCTGCCGGTGTTGCAGGCCGAAACTGCCCCGAGGGCAAGGCCGGCGGCCACCGTCGCTGCATGTTTCGATTGGCGCGCGGAGGCGAGAAAAACGGCGCGAAATTTGCCGGCCATTGGCGGAATCCCATTGATGGATATCCGGCATTTTAACGATCAAGGGTAAAGGAAAACTCAGCGCCCGCGTTCATGCCTGCGGCCGAATTGCGGCACGCGGTCTCGGCCAACCATGTTTCACTGGCAGAAGGTGCCGCCATGCCGGCGCGGTTCGAGATCGAGGTGGAAATGCAAGGAATGATCGGCGTCGGCGCCCGGTCCAAGCACGGTCTTGAACGGCCCGCAGGCGGCCTTGCGCACGGCGTTGAGGAATTTGGCGTCCTTCTCGGGCGGCGCCGGACCGACCTCGATCTTCTTGCCATCCGACAGCGTGAAGCTGGCGATATCGAGCGCGTTGCCGAAGGCATGTTCCGATAGTTTTCGTGTGCCGTTGCGTGGCCGGCAGATAAAGGCCGATGCCTGACCGATTGACTTAAGGTCTGCACCGAACTCGGCTTTCGCCGCCGGCTGGATGACATCGGCGGCAAAACGTGCCGCCGCCTCTGCCATCGGGCAATTGAGTTCGGTGCCGGGGGCGATCGCGATCGACTTGCCGAGTGTCTTCAGCACCAGGGGATAGGGGATCGAACAGCCGATTTCGGGATTGCTTTCCGCCTTGTGCTCCTCGAATTCGACGCCAAGCGTCTTTAGCCGTTCGCGACAGGCGACTTCCTCGGCGGGCATCTTCTCGTCGGGCCGGTCAGCCGATCGCGGATCGGGCAGCATTTTGTTGTCGCCTGCATCGGCCGGCTTTTGCGGCGGCTGCGGGGCGACGGTCGGGGGCAAAACCTCGGGCTCTTCTTCGACGTCAGGTTTCGGTGTCGGCGTCGGCGCAACGGCAGGCGCCTCCGGCTCGCCTTCGGTATCGGTTGACGGCTCCGGGGCCGGCGGCTCGGGGCGTGCCTGCTTTTTCTGATGGGATTGTTCTTCATTGAACCGGTCGGGTGCCCCGGTGGTCTTCGGACCTTCCGTCTTCTGCTCCTCCGTCTTTGCAGCGTCGGCCTTCGGAGCGTCCGCCGGGCGTGGCTCGGGCACCGGAATACCGGGCCGGGGCAGCGGAATACCGGGCCGGGGCACCGGAATATCGGCAGGCGAGGGCAGCGGTTCCTGCGTTTTCTGCTGGTTCGGTGTGACCTGCCGGTGGCGCCGCGGTTTCAGGCGCTGTCCGCCCCGCGATTTCAGGGGCTGGTCGGCTCGCGGCGTCAGCGGCTGCTCCACGCGCGGCGTCAGTGGCTTGTGGTGCCGGTGGCGATGTCTGGCGTCGGCCGGCGCCACCAGCAAAGCCGTGACGGCTATGACCAACGCGATCCTGCATGTTCGGGAAAGGACAATTGACCCCATGGCCCTCAACGGGCGCTTACGGCCGGAGGTTGCCTTGGCCGCATCACGAACGGTAACCACGCCGTTACGCGCCGATCGCTTCCAGGCCTTCCTCCAGCCAGTCGGCAAGCAGCGGCATGCCAAGCAGGTATTTTGCGGTGCGCTTGTTGGCGCGTTCGCGCGCCGTGGCAAGCGCGTCCGCCCATTCGGTGGCGTCGTAATCGCCACGACCGACCCAGGCCAGCGCGATCAGTTCGGCTGCTTCATCGACATTGAGGTCGTTGATCAGCTCGCGCAGCTCCTCCTCGGTGAGGTCTTCGGAGCTTTCCTCGGCAAGGCCGTCATGATGATGGCTGGCATGGGACTCGCCATCGAGCTCGACCTCGTGCTCCGCGCCGTCGGCATAGTCTTCATTGACGGCGGCACTCAGCGCCTTGGCCTTGAGAATGAACAGGCGCACGGTGTCGGGGCCGATCGAAAGCTCCCAGTCCTTTTCAAGCCGCCGCTGCACGAGCAGTCTCCCAGTGCCGAAATCCTGGCCGATGATAGCGGATTTACGGCATCCGTCACCTGATGTTCTCCGGCACGCATTTTTACGGGATGAAACGTAAGCCGCCCGGCGTTAGTGTGGCATTCTCACCCCTCAAGGAGGCTTCGATGCATAAAAGAATGCTGATCCAGGCGGCGACTGCCCTTGTCGCACTGCAGTTCCTTGCCGTTCCGGTGTTCGCCGCCGGCAGCGGTGGCGACACTAATACGACTACCCAATGCAAGAAGGGCATGGTCTGGGACAAGAAGAAGAAGAAGTGCGTCGCGCCCCAGGAAGGCATGCTGGACGATGACAGCATCTACTATGCAGGGCACGACCTGGCGATGGCCGGGCGTTATGACGAGGCGATTGCCGTGCTCAGCCTCGCCGCCAACAAGCAGGATCCGCGCATCCTCAACTATCTCGGCTATTCGCACCGCCATTCCGGCCGCGTCATCGTCGGCCTCGGCTATTACGAAGAAGCGCTGCGCATCGATCCCAACTACACGCTGGTGCGCGAATATCTCGGTGAAGCGCATCTGCAGATCGGCGATCTCGCCGGCGCGCAGCAGCAGTTGATGGAGATCGAGAAGCGGACCGGCAAGGGCTCGCGCGAATACGGCATGCTGGCTGAGCAGATCGACCATTTCATGCGGAGTTGAAAAGGCCCCAGGGCTATTCGAAGCGGCCGTGAGCGATCGCGGCCGCTTTTTTGTTACCCCTCAGTCTCATTGGCCGCCCCCGACCGATGAAAGCGGGGATGATTTTTGCAAAACCGATTTTTGGGCGTGAAAAACCCGCGAAGATTGCTATATTCGGGGAAATTGCGGTGACACGGTTCCGTTAGCTCGAGGCTGTCGGACCGTTTTCTTTTTGTACCCATCGACTAGGCTTCCCCCGAAACGCGGGGGTGGCAGCAGGAAAGGCAGGCATCATGAACAAGGTCCCGATGACAGGCGAGGGGTTCGCGTCATTGAAGGAAGAACTGCGCTGGCGCCAGCAGGAAGAGCGGCCGCGCATCATCGAGGCGATCTCCGAAGCGCGCTCGCATGGCGACCTGTCCGAGAATGCCGAGTATCATGCCGCCAAAGAGGCGCAGAGCCTCAACGAAGGCCGCGTCAACGAGCTTGAAGATTATATCGCGCGCGCCGAGGTGATCGACGTGAGCAAGCTCAGCGGCGACAAGATCAAGTTCGGCGCCACCGTGGTGCTGGTCGACGAGGACACCGAGGAAAAGAAGACCTACCGGATCGTCGGCGACCAGGAAGCGGACGTGAAGTCCGGCCGCATCTCGATCTCCTCGCCGATCGCCCGCGCGCTGATCGGCAAGGAAGTCGGCGACGCCATCGAGGTCAACGCGCCGGGCGGCGCAAGGGGTTACGAAATCGTCCAGGTGCAGTTCATCTAGGACCTTTGATAATTCTACTCTGGCGGCCGACTAGCGCGGTTTTCTGCGCTTCCGGTGCGTACTTTAAGTATGCCCCAGAACGAATTCTGAAAGGTTCTATGCCGGCGCTTGTGACCTAAGGGCCAGCAGCCTGTCAGCCTCCGTCATCACATCAGTCGGCGCAACACGCCCCCCAGGTGCCGCCAAAAGCGTCGATGCATAGGGCCCGCGTGGGCCGGTGAGGCCCGGCTCGGTCGCCAGGAAAACCGCGACCGTCGGCAGGCCGAAGGCGCTGGACAGGTGGGTCAGCCCGGTGTCGGCGCCGATGACGAGCGTCGAGCGACCCAAGATGGCGGCGATCTCGGCCAACGGTGATTTGGGCACCACGACAGTTGACGGAATAGCGCTGGCGATCGCTTCGGCCACGGCTTTTTCGCGGTCGTTTGACCAGGTGGTGACCGGCGTCATGCCGCGATCCACAACGAGGCGGGCGGTTTCGATCCAGTCCTGGATGGGCCATTTCTTGTCTTCGCGGCTGGTGCCGTGCAGCAGGAAGGCGGTTTTCCCGGCGATGCCGGCCAGAGTGCCGGCCGGCGGCACAATTCCGGAGGCCAGCGTCGAAAGATCGGGCTGATAGCCAAGCGCCAGGCCGAACAGCCGTCGCGTCCGTTCGATGGCGTGCAGGTCGCGTGGCACGGCATAGGTGACGTCGTAGAGCAGCGTCGCTGAAGGTTCGCGCGCACTCGACCGGCCGAAACCGGCAATCGGCGCGCCCGCCTGTCTTGCCACCAGGGCCGATTTCAGCAGGCCTTGCGCATCGATGACCAGGTCGTAGCGGCAATCGCGCAAGGTACGGCGCAAGCCGGCCGCTTCGCGCCAGATGCCGCCGTCGAACAGCGTCTTGCGCCAGCGCCGGATCGCCACCGTGTGGATTTTGTCGATCGCCGGGTGGAGCGCGACGATGCCGGCGAACGCCTCTTCGACGCACCAGTCGAAGGTCACGTCCGGTCGGTTGCGGCTGGCATCCTCGACGGCCGGAAAGGTGTGGATGACATCGCCCATCGACGATGTCTTGACGATCAGCACCTTCATGCCGCGGCCGGGATTTCCAGCAGGCGGCCCGCCGCCGCCGCGACCTGGCCGACTTCAAGCGTCTTCAGGCAGTTGAGGTGGCCGAGCGGGCAGATTTTCTGGTGGCAGGGCGAGCATGACAGGCCAAGCCAGACCAGCTCCCGATGTTCGGCCAGCGGCGGCGTGTTCTCAGGCGAGGTCGAGCCATAGACGGCCACGATCGGCGTGCCGACGGCAGCGGCGACATGCATCAGCCCGCTGTCATTGGACACCGCGAGCCTTGCGGCAGCGATCAGGTCGATGGCGTCCTCCAGCCGCGTCTGCCCGGCGAGGTCGACGACGCCAGGGGCAAGTGCTGCGATCTCCGCCGTCACGTCGCGGTCGTTCTTCGAGCCGAACAGCGCGACCTTCAAACCTTTGTCAATGAAGCCGCGGGCAAGACCGGCATAGCTTTCGCTCGGCCAGCGCTTGGCCGGGCCGAATTCGGCGCCGGGCATCAGTGCCGCGAATTTTTGCGGCGCTAGGCCGAAACGGTCGAGCAGATCAACCTGGTTTTTCGTGTCCACGCTCAGCCGTGGCGCCCGGAAGCTGCCGCCTTGGGCGAGGCCGAAATAAGCCTGCGCGGTGCGCCGTTTGACGCTGTCGGGCAGCGCTACGATGTCGGTCAACAGGCCATAGCGCATTTCGCGCAGATGACCGACACGGCGCGGAATGCCGGCAAAGAACGGGATCAGCGCCGATTTCCAGCTTCCCGGCAGGATATAGGCCACGTCGTAGCGGCCGCGCAGCAAGCGGCCGAAGCGGCGGCGATGGGTGAATTCCAGAGCGCCGGGTTTGAGCGGAAAGTCGATCTGCTGGCGGATTTCGGGCATGCGCTTGACCAGCGGTGCGGCCCAGGCCGGCGCCAGCACATCGATGGCGGCGTTGGGATGCAGCTCCTTGAGCGCCGAAAACAGGCACTGCGCCATCACCATGTCGCCCACCCAGCGTGGGCCGATCACGAGGATCGTTGGGCTTTCAGCCATTCGACATAGTCTCTGACACCGGTTTCCACTGTCCGGAATTGGCCATTATAGCCGACCGTGCGCAAATGGGACATATCAGCTTGCGTAAAGCTCTGGTAGCTGCCCTTGAGGTGGTCGGGGAATTCGATGAACTCGATCTCACCCTTGCCCAGCGTATCGATCACCGTTTCGGCGATGGCGCGGAAGGGCTGGGCGCGGCCGGTGCCGCAATTGAAGATGCCGCTCGAGCCGCGCTTCCACAGCCACAGATTGACGTCGGCGACATCGCCGACATGGATGAAATCGCGGCTTTGTTCGCCAGGCCCGAAGCCATCATAGGCGCCGAACAGTTTCGGGTTCTCGCCGCGTTCGACCTGGTTGAACAGATGGAAGGCGACCGAAGCCATGGCTCCCTTGTGCGCCTCGCGCGGGCCGTAAACGTTGAAATAGCGCAAACCTGCGACCTGGGAGTGGTCGGTATCGAACACCGTTCGCCTGACATAGTCGTCGAACAGCTTCTTGGAATAGGCGTAGACGTTGAGCGGCCGCTCGAGCGCCGGGTCCTCGCGAAACTCCGAGCCGCCGCCATAGACGGAAGCCGAGGAGGCGTAGAGGAAAGGCACGCGCAGCACCTGGCTTGCATGCAGCAGCCGTTTCGAGAAGGCGTAATTCACCTCCATCATGAATTTGCCGTTCCACTCGGTGGTGGTGGAGCAGGCGCCCTGGTGGAAGACGGCCTCGATGCGGCCGAGCGAACCTGCCTCCATGCGGGGCAGGAAATCGTCCTTGTCGAGATAGTCGGCGATCTGCAAGTCGGCGAGATTGGCTGTTTTGTGGCCGTCGGTGAGGTCGTCGACGACAAGGATGTCGTCATGGCCTTCGGCATTCAGTGCGGCGACGATGTTGGAGCCGATCATGCCGGCGCCGCCCGTGACGATGATCATGTTGCTGGCCCTGATATGCGTTTCACTTGCCGATTCCGGGCCCTTATAAGGGAGGCAGGGTGGGCTGTCGATAAAGCAGGCGTGGTCGCCCGATCCGTCATTTCTTATGCTTGTCTATTTTGTCTATTTTGTCTATTATGTGTAAAACGGAGTGGCCTATGAAGCGCTATCCATCGACCGATCTGAAACAGAATCTTGGAGACGTGCTCGCGGCAGCCAGCCAGCAGCCTGTCTCCATCACTCGTCACAACAAGCCGAGATACGTCCTGATGAGCATAGAGACCTACGAAGCTCGCTTCGTCAACGATAGCCGCCGCGTCTACGCGACCAAAGACGCCCCACCCGAACATGTCGAGATGCTTGAAGAATACATGGCGGAGTTGGATCGTGAATAGACCCATCGCCGCCGACGTCTGGAGATATCCATATCTGTGGTATGGCCAACACGGAGACGGCGAGACCGAAGGCCGCAAGACACGGCCTGTCGCCTTCGTGGCCGTCCTTCCTGGGAAAGCCGGCGGTACGAATCTCTTCATCCTTGCAATCACTTCCACGCAGCCGGGCCGCGATCGCATTGCCGCCAGCATCCCGGAAATTGAACGCCGCCGCGCAGGCCTCGACCCTATCCCTCTTTGGATCATCGTCGATGAGTACAACCACGATATCCTAGAAACGTCAGCCTATTTCGAACCGGGTGCGCGCATCGGCGCATTCAGCCCATCATTCCATAAGAAAATCATGTCCGCTTTTATCGCGGCTGTCCGCACGGGTCGGTCCAAAGCCATCCCGCGCGCGGACTGAACCGACAGGACAGAGGCATGATCGTGAGGGACCAATAATGCCGTCGACCGAACTGCTCCTGGCGTTCTTCGCCACCACGGCGATCTTCGCCTATATTCCGGGCCCGGCCATGCTCTATGCCGCCGCGCAGACGATGGCACGCGGCCGCTGGTCCGGGCTGACGGCGGCACTTGGCATCCATCTGGGCGGCTATGTGCATGTTTTCGCCGCCGCCGCCGGGCTGTCGGTGCTGTTTCACGCCGTGCCGACGCTCTACATGGCGGTCAAGCTGGTCGGCGCGCTCTATCTGATCTGGCTCGGCGTCTCGCTGTTTCGCAAGCGCGTGGAGGGCGATGTGGCGCTGCCGGCGATCGAGCGCAAATCGGCACGACGTGCCTTTTTCGAGAGCATCACCGTCGAGGTGCTCAATCCCAAGACGGCGATTTTCTTCATGGCGTTCCTGCCACAGTTCATCGATGCCTCGGCGGCGTTTCCGGTCTGGCTGCAGTTCATCGTGCTGGGCACGATCGTCAATCTGATGTTCTCCTCGGCCGATGTCGTCTGCGTGTTCCTGGCGGGTGCCGTGATTGGCCGCTTGCGGCGTTCGAGCCGTGCCCAGCGGCTGATGCAGCGGACTGGCGGCGCGGTGCTGGTGGGGCTGGGCGTCCATGTCGCCTTGCAGAAGAGCTGACCGGGCCGTCGCGGCCATGCCTTGCCGTTGCGCTGCACGGATTTGCGGTATATCGGCTTCGCCATGAACGATCGGGCCTGTCTGACGATGATGACCAGCAAGATTGAAATCGGCCTTTTCCACGCGTTGCCAGTGACATGATCAAGCACTATCCGCCTTCCCCCGAATCCCTGCACCGCGCCATTGCGCGGTTCGGCCAGGCTACCGTGCTGGTGGTCGGCGACTTCATCCTCGATCGTTTCGTCAACGGCGTCATCGAGCGGATCTCGCCGGAAGCGCCGATCCCAGTGCTGCACGGGCGCGGCGAGACCTCGACGATGGGCGGCGCCGGCAATGTCGTGGCCAACATCGTTTCGCTCGGTGCTACCGCTGTTCCCGTCTCGGTGATCGGCACCGATGTGGCGGGCGACAGCCTGGTGCGCATGCTGCGGGAACTTGGCGCCGATACGGCGGGCCTCGCGCAAGAGCGCGGCCGCATGACCTCGTCGAAAAGCCGTTTCAGCGCGCTCAACCAGCAGGTGCTGCGCTTCGATGAGGAGGAGATCAAGCCGCTCGGTGCTGCGGAGCGCGCCGGTCTGATCAGGCATTTCCGCGCCGCGCTGACGCGCGCCGACATCGTCATCCTGTCCGACTACGGCAAGGGCATCCTGCTCGACGGTGTCGCCGCCGACCTGATCGCCATCTGCCGCGAGGCAGGAAAGCTGGTGCTGGTCGACCCGAAGGGCCGCGACTATGCGCGCTATGCCGGGGCGACCGCCATCACCCCCAACCGCAAGGAGCTTGGCGAGGCCGTCGGCCATGCGGTGTTCGCCGATGACGAGATTGTGGCTGCGGCGCGCCAGCTGATTTCGGCGCACGGCTTCAACTTCGTCGTCGCGACGCGCAGCGAAAAGGGCATGAGCGTGGTCGGTCCGACCGAGGCGCGCCACATCGCCACCCAGGCGCGCGAAGTGTTCGACGTTTCGGGCGCCGGCGACACGGTGATCGCGAGCTTCGCGCTGGCGTTGGCCGTAGGCGCCGACAACGTCATGGCCGCCTCGATCGCCAATGCCGCCGGCGGCGTCGTGGTCGGAAAACGCGGCACTGCCCGGCTGACGGCCGAGGAACTCACCGGCGCGCTGTTCCGCTCACATGGACCGACCGCCCACAAGGACGCCATCCTCGATGCCACATCGGCCGCGCGCATGGTGGCGGCGTGGAAGGAGGAGGGCCTCAGCGTCGGCTTCACCAATGGCTGTTTCGACATCCTGCATGCCGGCCATGTCAGTCTCTTGCACGCGGCGCGCAGCCAGTGCGACCGGCTGGTGCTCGGCCTCAACAGCGACGCCTCGGTGCGGCGGCTGAAGGGCGCCGGGCGACCGGTCAACGACCAGCACGACCGCGCCTGCGTGCTCGCAGCCCTTGCCTCGGTCGATGCGGTTGTGGTGTTCGAGGAAAGTACGCCGCTGGCGCTGATCGAGGCCTTGCTGCCCGACATACTGGTCAAGGGTGCCGATTACACGGTCGATACCGTGGTTGGCGCCGATGTGGTGCAGAAGGCTGGCGGACGCATCGTGTTGGTCGATCTCGTCGCCGGCAAGAGCACCACCGGCACCATTGGCAAATTGCGTGCCGGCGGCGCGACAAACTGAGGTTTTCATGTCCGACTTGAACGATTACCTGGTCCGCTCGGCGGCAGCGATTTCCGCCATGGTCGAGCGCGACCTGACCGGCGAGATGGAGCGGGCGGTGAGCGCCGTGGTGACGGCGCTTTCGTCGGGGAAGGCCTTGCTGATTGCCGGCAATGGCGGCTCGGCGAGCGACGCCATCCACATCGCCGGTGAACTGGTCGGCCGCTTCCTGAAGGAGCGCAAGGCCTACAACGTCATCGCGCTGCCGGCCAACGCAGCTGTGCTGACTGCCTGGGGCAATGACTATGGTTTCGATACCGTGTTTTCACGCCAGGTCGAGGCGCATGGCTCGGCCGGCGGCGTGCTTTTGGCGATCTCGACCAGCGGCAATTCTCCGAGCATCCTCGCCGCGGCCGAACAGGCGCGGACGATGGACATGACGGTGATCAGCCTGACCGGCGACACCGGCGGCAAGCTGAAGCCGCTGACAGACATCTTGCTCAACGTGCCGTCGACCTCGACGCCGATCATCCAGCAGGGGCATCTGTGCCTCTATCATCATCTGTGCGAGGTGGTCGAAGCGCGCCTCAGCGATGGCTGACCCCACGACGTCTGGCCGCCGCTATCCGCTGGAGGAGCCCGGCCTATGGGTCGAGCGGATCGGCCGGACGGTGTTTCCCGCTGGCACGCCGGCGCTGTTCCTCGACCGCGACGGCACCATCAATGTCGATACCGGCTATCCCGATGATCCGGCCGAAATGGTGCTGCGCGAGGATATCGCCGAGGTGATCGCCGCCGCCAATCGGGCCGGCATTCCCGTCATCATCGTCACCAACCAGTCGGGCATCGCGCGCGGCTATTACGGCTGGGGCGATTTCGCCGCCGTCAATGGCCGCGTGTTCGACCTGCTGCGCGCCGACAACGCATCGGTGGATATGGTCCTCGCCTGCGCCTATCACGAAGCGGGCTCCGGCCCGCTTGCGATCGCCGATCATCCGATGCGCAAGCCCAATCCGGGCATGCTGCTGGAGGCGGCCAAACGGCTCGAGCTCGATCTGCAGCGTTCGCTGATCGTCGGCGACAAGAAGGCCGACATGGAGGCGGGACAGCGCGCCGGCCTCTCGCAGGGCTGGCTGGTCGACGGGCAAGCGGCTGTTCAACCGTGCTTTACGGTTAGGCCCTGGCGCGACCGCGAGGATTTCGGCCGCCTGCTCGCCGCGATAGCGGCACTTGGCGCCGTGTCGGGCGAGCCGTGATGGCTCACACCGGATCGTTGTCTCGCCAAGCCTCATAAAGCTTGGCCTCGGTGGCGAACGAATACACCATCACCATCATCGAATAGACGAAGCCGTGCCGGCCGCACAGGAAGTAGCGCTTGGCCAGGTAGAACTTCAGGAAGTTGCCGAGCGGCGACAGCACCAGTTTTATCAGGCCGGGCTTCTTGCCCCGTTCGACCAGCGTGGCAACCTTGAGGCTGGAATAGGTGTTGGCCCTGGCAAGATCCTCGGCGATAGTCATTTCGCGGCGGTGCAGCAGCACGCCATTTTCAATCGTGCCGGTTTCGCCCGGCACCTCGAACGATTCATGGACCCGCAAGTTGAGGTCCATGGTGGCCTTGTCACGGCGGAAAAGGCGCAGCAGCCTGTTGTGCAGCACCCAGCGGTGCGCATAGCCATAGCCCTTCAGCTTGTCGCGGCGTCTTACGTACCACCCGTCGAAGGCATTATTGCGAGGCTGCGTCACGTCCATGATCGACCGCCTGAGCAGATCGTCGATGGCCTCGTCGGCTTCAATCGAAAGGCACCATGGCTGCGTGGCCTGATCGAGCGCGAATTGCCGCTGGCGTGGAAAACCGGGCCAATCGTTGTGAAACAGCCTTATCGGGTAGCCCTTGGCGACGAACTCCTGAACGACATCCAGGGTGCTGTCCGTCGAACCTGAATCGACGACGACGATCTCGGCGCAGAAGTCGACGCTTTCCAGGCACTGACCGATCATGTCGGCTTCGTTCATGCAGATGATGAGCGCCGAAACGGGGCTAGCAAATCGAGTCATGATCTCACCCCGCGGCACCCTGTTCTCGGAATTTGCGCTGGTTGCGCCATCTCTTTTTTAGCAATCCCGGACGGGAACCGTTACACATTTTTCCCGGAATTGCTCCAGGAAACCCACCAGAGCGGGCACGGCAAAACGATCCGGCTTTCTACACGAGAGGCTATCGAACGCCAAAGCGGCCCTGGTGTGGCGAAGCCGAGAATTCGCATCGCCGTTCGACCGGCTCAAGCCTGTGCGAACGAGACCAGCCCTTCGTCCTTGACCCGGCGGATGGTGAGCGCGGTGCGCACCGTGTCGACATTGGGGGCAGAGGTCAGTTCCTCGATGACGAAGGTCTGGAAGGCGCCGAGGTCGCTCGCCACGCAATGCAGCAGGAAATCGGATTCGCCCGACACCATCCAGGCGTCGCGCACGATCGGCCAGCCTCGGGTGCGCTCGGCAAAGATGCGCAGCTCGGCGTCGGCCTGGTGATGAAGGCCGATCAGGCAAAAGGCGACGACATCGAGACCGAGCGCCGGCGCGTTGAGCAAAGCGCGGTAGCCGCGGATGATGCCGGCTTCCTCCAGCCGCTTGACGCGGCGCAGGCATGGCGGCGCCGAAATGCCGACGCGGTTCGACAGTTCGACATTGGTCATGCGGCCGTCGCCCTGCAGTTCGCGCAGGATCTTCCAGTCGATGGCGTCGAGGTCGGCCTTGAGCGGCATGAGGGCTCTCGAGAAGTCAGCGGCAACGCGCAAGAATCTTGCGTGATTTCGTAATTAAACGACTTCGCTGTCCATTCCATCCCTCGCCCGGAATTTTTCGGGATCAAGCGGAGGGAAGGGTGCGACAAAGCTTTCCGGGGACGAACGCCAACTTGCCTTGCTGGCGTCGTGGGCAACACTTACATTACGCGCGATAGCGACGAGTTTTCCATGCCGTAATTGCCGGCAGCCCTCCACAGAGGCTTTAGATGACCACCAAGCATGCGCCCGTTCTCATCATCGGATCCGGTCCGGCCGGCTATACGGCGGCGGTCTACGCCGCCCGCGCCATGCTGAAGCCGATGCTGGTCGCCGGCCTGCAGCAAGGCGGCCAGCTGATGATCACCACCGATGTCGAGAACTATCCCGGCTTCGCCGACCCCATCCAGGGTCCGTGGCTGATGGAGCAGATGCTGAAGCAGGCCGAGCATGTCGGCACCGACATCATCAACGACATCATCACCGAGGTCGATCTCAACGTACGGCCATTCCGTGCCAAGGGCGATTCCGGCACCACCTACACCGCCGACGCGCTGATCATCGCCACCGGCGCGCAGGCCAAGTGGCTGGGCATCCCGACCGAACAGACCTTCATGGGTTTTGGCGTCTCGGCCTGCGCCACCTGCGACGGTTTCTTCTATCGCGGCAAGGATGTCGCGGTGATCGGCGGCGGCAATTCGGCGGTGGAGGAGGCGCTCTATCTGTCGAACCTCGCCAAAAGCGTGACGGTCATCCATCGGCGCAGCGATTTCCGCGCCGAACGCATCCTGCGCGAGCGGCTCCTGAAGAAGGACAATGTCCGCGTTATCTGGGACACGATCGTCGACGAGATTACCGGCCGTCCCGGCAAGACGCCGCTGCCGCCTTCGGTCGAAGGGCTGAAGCTTAAGCATGCGGTGACCGGCCAGGAAACGCACCTCAAGGTCGATGGCGTGTTCGTGGCGATCGGTCACGCACCGGCGGTCGAACTGTTCGCGGGCAAGCTGAAGCAGAAGCCGAACGGCTATCTGTGGACGGCGCCGGATTCGACCCGCACCGACGTGCCCGGCGTGTTCGCGGCCGGCGATGTTACCGACGACATCTACCGCCAGGCGGTGACGGCGGCGGGGCTAGGCTGCATGGCCGCACTCGAGGCGGAGAAATATCTGGCCGGTATCGAAGTGCACCGCGAAGCGGCCGAGTAGAGAGTTCAGAAAGCGGCTTAGAAACGCCGTGTAAAAGCCTGATTTTTCATTCAGACGCCAAACAGAACGAGGGGAATCATGGCGTTGGACTGGGACAAGCTTCGCGTCTTTCACGCTGCGGCGGAAGCGGGGTCGTTTACCCATGCGGCCGAGACACTGCATCTGTCGCAATCGGCGATCTCGCGGCAGGTCAGCGCGCTTGAGCATGATGTCGGCGTGCCGCTGTTCAACCGCCACGCCCGCGGGCTGGTGCTGACCGAGCAGGGCGAGATGCTGTTCCGCACGGCGCATGACGTGCTGATGAAGCTGGAGACCATCAAGTCACGGCTGACCGAGACCAAGGACCGCCCCTCCGGCGTGCTCAGGGTGACGACGACGGTGGGTCTGGGCGCCGGCTGGCTGACCGAGCGGGTGCAGGAGTTCATCGAGCTTTACCCCGAAATCAGCCTGCAGCTGATCCTCGCCAACGAGGAACTCGACCTCACCATGCGCCAGGCCGATTGCGCCATCCGTCTACGCCAGCCCCAGCAGCCGGACTTGATCCAGCGCCGCCTGTTCACCGTGCATTTCCACCTCTACGCGGCGCCTTCCTATGTCGCCAAGCACGGCAAGCCGGCTTCGGTCGCCGAGCTGAAGGCCCATCGTATCGTCACCTTCGGCGTGCCCGTGCCCGCGCATCTGTCGGAGCTGAACTGGCTGGAAACGGTCGGCGATTTCGAAGGCGGAAAAAGGGTGCCGACGCTGCAGATCAACGACATATTGTCGATCAAGCGCGCGGTGCAGGGCGGCGCCGGCATCGCCATGCTGCCCGATTACGTGATCAGCAAGGACTCCGACCTGGTGCAGTTGCTGCCGGAAACCGAAGTGCCGTCCTTCGACACCTATTTCGCCTATCCCGACGCGATGAAGAACCAGGCCAAGCTGCACGTCTTTCGGGACTTCATCATTGCCAAGGCCCGTAGCTGGTCGTTTTAAGGGGCATATCGATATTCAGGTCAGGCCGGCCCGCGGACGAGGGCTTCCTGCGCTTCCGGTACTCACGGACCCAACTGTCCGCCGTTCCGGTTCTCGGAATCCCCCGCTCTCGGCTCGGCCTGACCTGAATCTCACATGCCCCATGTGGCCGCTGCATCGGCCTAATTTAGCCCCGCCAGGGCGTCAGGCGAGGCAGCCAGCCCGGGACGTTGCGACGGTAGGTCTCGTATTCGGCGCCATAGCGATGGGCCAATGTCGGCTCCTCGTAGAACCGCACGAAGGAGCCCATGGCGATCGCGCCGATGACGGCGTAGGCGACCAGTGTCCAGCTGGAGAATAGCAGCGCCTGGCCGAGAATGATCGACAGCACGGCGACATACATCGGGTTGCGGACATGGCGGTAGATGCCGCCGATCACCAGTCTCTCGGTCGGTGCGACCGGAGCGGGCGTGCCCAGGCCTTCGAGGGCAAAGCGGCCGAAGGCATGCAGCAACGCAGCGATCGCGGCGACGATCAGGAGCCCGCCAACAGGGATAAAGCCCGGCAGGCTCGACCATGGCAAGCTCCAGCGATCGGTCAACAGCCAGGGCACCAGGCCGGCAACCACGCCGGGGGCTGCGATGAAGAAGGCCGCACTGCCGGCGATCGCTGAAAACGTCCGCATTGGCTGCTTCCTCCCTGATTGCCTTAGAAATGAACGCCTGCTGCCCGCTTCCACGTCATTGCGCAGTTTTGGCATTTCGAGCCGAAAACCAGCGACGATTGGCGATTCTGTAGTGGCAATCGCCCAGTTCAGCGCTCCATTTTGACGATTTTGCTGGTCCTATTGGGTCCTGGGATGGGTTAGACCACAGCCTGCGCCTTTTTGCATGCGTGTGTTGCAAAATAGATGCTTGTTTCTTGGGCATGATGAGCACATATATAGATCATCTCCTGGGCGCGTTCTCCTCCCATTAGCGCCCTTGAGTGTTCCCCTCTGGAGGTTAGCCTTAACAGGCACTTCCAATCAAACTCAGCCGGATCTTCGTTGATCCGGCTTTTTTGTTGCCTGTGCCCTGCTGGGGTGGCCAAAAAATCCATCACAATTGCCACGTAACAGTGACATGTAACCTCGGGTAACATATCGCCGACGCCCGCGACCTGCTAAGCAGATCATAGGACGCGGTGTGGTTCGGACGGGAGATGGGGGCATCACTCGTACGGCCCGGGCTCAGGCGGCTACCGCGTCCGAACCGTTTCTCCGCCGAAGTTCGGCGGAACCAAATGCGGCGGACCTGCCGTTTTACCTCCCAAGGAAACGGTCCGCAAACAAAACGACGCCCGGTCCCCGCCGGGCGTCGTTTTCTTTTTCTGCCCCCCGAACCGGGTTCGAGGGGCGTGTGATGGTGCTCCGGGTCAGGCAGCCTTGCCGTTGGTGTTCATCGCGTCGTCGGCCAGACGGCCGGTGAGTTCGGCCATGTGGTCGAAGACGGCGCGGTAGCTGGCGACGCCCGCCGTCGCGGAGCGCAGTTCGATGATCAGGTCGCCGATCTCGGCTTGCGGCATGGTTGCCTCGACGACATCCCATCCCGGCCAGTCAGGCCGCGCGTCATAGCCGAGAATCTGGCCGCGCCGCTGCGGGATGAGTGCGATGATCTTCGAGGTGGCGTCGGACGGCGTGACGATCTCGACCTTCATCACCGGTTCCAGCAGCACCGGCGAGCAGGCGGCCATGCCTTCTTTCATCGCCAGCCTGGCCGCCATCTGGAAGGCCATGTCGGAGGAATCGACCGCGTGATACGAGCCGTCCGACAGATTGACGGCGACATCGACCACGGGAAAGCCGAGCGGCCCGGACTTCAGATAGTCGCGCACGCCGGTTTCGACCGACTGGATGTAGGTCTTCGGCACGACGCCGCCGGTGATGGTGTCGGTGAACTGGAAGCCGGAGCCGCGCGGCAGCGGCTTGATCTCGATCACCACATCGCCGAACTGGCCGTGGCCGCCGGACTGCTTCTTGTGACGGCCGCGCTGCTGCGCCGGTTTGCGGATCGTCTCGCGATAGGGCACCGCCGGCGCATGGCCTTCGACCGGTATCTGGTTCTTGCCTTCCAGCCGTTCGCGCACGACGCGCAAATGCATCTCGCCATGGCCCGACAGCACGGTCTCGGCCGAGTCCTGGTTGTGGCGCAGGCTAAGCGAAGGGTCTTCCTCGGCCAGCCGCTGGATGGCGGCCGACATCTTCACTTCGTCCTTGCGCTCCTTGGGGCGCAACGCGAAGGCGAAGACCGGCTGCGGCGGCTCGAACTCAAGCAGCGGCTTGATGCCGCCCTTGGCCGAACTGAGCGTCTGGCCGGTCTTGACCTCGTCCAGCTTGCCCAGCGCCACCGTGTCGCCGGCCTTGGCGATGGTGAGCTTAACCTGGTCCTTGCCGAGCATTCGGTAAATGCCGGAGACCTTGGCCGTGTCGCCGCCGGGCAGCCAAAGTTCGGAGCCGTCGACGACCTGGCCGTAGAGGATACGCGACACCGACAGTTTGCCGCCATGCGGCGTGTGGATGGTCTTGATTACCTGGACCACGGTGGCCGCGCCGTCGGGTGCGCCGAGCCGCTTGCGGGTCGCCTCGATGTCGGGCGCGTCGTGACGGATCGCCTTCAAGAGGCGCAGCACGCCGTTGCCTTTCTCGGCGGTGCCGATCAGCACCGGCGTCACCGCGCCGTCGCGCAGATCGGCGGCAAGGTCGTCGAAGACGGCGTCCTTGGGCGGCTCGATCTCTTCGAGAAGCTGTTCCATCAACTGGTCGTCATGGTCGGCCAGCGTCTCCAGCATGGAGAAGCGTGCCTCCAGCTCGCGCGCCTTGTCGTCGCCCGGTATCTGGGCCACCTCGCTCTCGGCATATTCGCGATAGATGTAGGCACGCTCCAGCGCCAGATCGATCGAACCGATGACGACGCCGTCCTTGCGCAGCGGAATCTGGCGCAGCAGCAACGGCACCGAGCTTGCCGGCTGCAGCATCTTCAGCGTGTCGCGCACGCCGGCGATTGCCTTGTCGACCTTGTTGAGAAACAGGATGCGCGGCACGCCGAGATCGTCGAGCTTGCGCATGATCAACTGCAGGGCAGGGATCTTCTTTTCATCGGCCTCGGCAACGACCACGGCGAGGTCGCAGGCGGCCAGCACCGGCTCGGCCTCGAAGGAGAATTCGATTGAGCCGGGACAATCGACGAAAGTGATCTGCTCGCCCATGAATTCGGTGGTGGCGATTGTCGCCTCGACGCTCATGGCATGGGCGCGCGCCTCGGGCGAATGATCTGAAACGGTATTGCCTGATGAAACGGGATTTTGTCGGGGAATTGAGCCCGTACGGGCCAATATGGCTTCGAGAAGTGTCGTCTTACCGCTTGCAAAGGGACCGACTATGGCAATGCATTTCGGTCCCGTGCGTCGTCCTCCGGCGCGAGTACCCATGACTGACCTCCACTCAGGCGTTTCCCGTAGGACCGACTGGCATGCATGGTTCAGGCTTGGTCAATCGGTCCTGAGCGGCGGCCGGCCTGTTCGACCGTCGCGGGCGGGGTTCTTTTCAAGCGCCACCTGCCCAAAGCCATCGTCCCACTTGTTTGCCGGCAGGGCAAGAAAAATAGAAATCCGGCGCTCTGCCGCTGACACGCGCCGATCGGACGCTGTTGGCAGCCGGAAGCTGTTGCACGTTGGCTGATATCGGCCGAAACTGGAAATGGGCGGTCTATCGCCCTCCGTTTCAAGGACCACCGACCATGAAGATCATTGCCTGCGGCAGCGTGCCGACCATCATAGCGCCAGAAAAATACTTCACCGGCCGGGTGCTGCAGACGCCGATCATCGAGAAAGAGGCGCCGGCGCAGCTGCGGGCCACGCTGGTCAGCTTCGAGCCGGGCGCGCGCACCCACTGGCACACCCATCCGCTTGGCCAGACGCTCTACATTACCGTGGGCGCCGGGCTCGCCCAGACATGGGGCGAACCGGTCCAGGAGATCAGGGCCGGAGACGTCATTTCCTTTGCGCCTGGCGAAAAGCACTGGCACGGCGCGGCGTCGAAATCGACGATGACGCATATCGCCATGCAGGAGGCGATCGACGGTGTCCATGTAGACTGGCTGGAAGCGGTGACGTCGGCGCAATATGGCGGCTGAATGCCGAGCCCGGCGGGTTCCACGCCGCGATGCGATTGCCGCGTTCCTCACCGCCGCATTGCTGGCCGCCGTGCTGACGCCGGCCGAGGCGCGCTCGGCCAAAGAGGCCAAGCAAGAGGTGTCACGCTGACGGCCAAAATAAAACCCGGCGATGTGAAGCCGGGTTTTTCTGTTCCAGGGTTGACCTGATCAGGTCAGCGATGCCGTGAAGCGCTGGATGCGCGTGCAGGCTTCCTCCAGCAGCGTCTCCGAGGTGGCGTAGGAGATGCGGAAGTTGGGGCCAAGCCCGAAAGCCGAGCCGAACACCACCGCGACGCCCTCGGCCTCGAGCAGTTCCGAGCAGAAGGTCTCGTCGGTGTCGATCAGCTTACCGGCTTTGGTCTTCTTGCCGATCAGCTGGGCGCAGGAGGGATAGACATAGAAAGCGCCTTCCGGCGACGGACACGTGATGCCCCGCGCCTGGTTGAGCATAGAGACGACGAGGTCGCGCCGCCCTTGAAAGATCGCCTTGTTCCTGGCGATGAAGTCCTGCGGGCCGTTGAGCGCCTCGACGGAGGCCCATTGCGCGATGGTGCAGGCGCCTGATGTCTGCTGGCCCTGGATCATGTCCATCGCCTTGATCAATTGGACGGGACCGGCCGCATAGCCGATGCGCCAGCCGGTCATGGCATAGGCTTTCGACACGCCGTTCATGGTCAGCGTGCGCTCGTAGAGCTTCGGCTCGACCTCGGCGATGGTCTTGAAGACGAAATCGCCATAGGTCAGGTGCTCGTACATGTCGTCGGTCAGCGTCCAGACATGCGGATGCTTCAACAGCACATCGGCCAGCGCCCTGAGTTCGGCCTCGGTGTAGGCGGCGCCCGACGGGTTCGACGGCGAGTTCATCAGCAGCCATTTGGTCTTCGGCGTGATCGCCTTTTCCAGCACAGCAGCGGTCAGCTTGAAGCCGTTGTCGATGGAGGTCTCGGCAAACACGGAGGTGCCGCCGCAGATCGCCACCATTTCGGGATAGCTGACCCAGTAGGGGCGCGGAATGACGACCTCGTCGCCCGGATTCAGCGTCGCCATGAAGGCGTTGAACAGGATCTGCTTGCCGCCGGTGCCGACGATGGTCTGCTCGGGCTTGTAGTCGAGATTGTTCTCACGCTTGAACTTTTTCGCGATCGCCTCGCGCAACGGCACGATACCCGAAACCGGCGGATACTTGGTCTCGCCACGGCGGATCGCCTCGATCGCCGCGTTCTTGATGTTGTCGGGTGTGTCGAAATCCGGCTCGCCGGCGCCGAGGCCGATAATGTCACGGCCGGCATTTTTCAGCTCACGCGCTTTCTGTGTCACCGCGATGGTGGCGGAAGGCTTTACGCGGGAAAGGGTGTCGGCAAGAAAGGCCATGACCTTGAACGTCTCCATGGAAGATCGGTGCGACCAGAAGCGGCCGCGGCGCTTCTCATGTCGCATGATTTCGCGCAGTGCAAGCATTGTCGGCTGATCCAGCCGTCAAGGAGCTGTGATCGGGACCCGTGATCGGCAACAATAAATTCATTAACGAGCGGTAGAGGCTTGAGTGGCAGGATCGCAGACCAATTCCGCCAGGTCGCGGAGCGAGGAACCGTGTCGCGCAGCATCGGGCTTGCCCACATCATCCGTCAGGACGACGGCACCTCCACCGGTGTCTGGGGTATCTACACGCTGCAGAGCGCCTTCCAGCCGATCTTCGCCTTCAACGAAGGCAAGCTGTCAGTGGTCGCGTTCGAGGGACTGATCCGGCCGTTCCGTGACGGCGAGCCGCAATCGCCGACGAATTTCTTCTCGACCTGCCCAGCCGCCGACCGTCTGCATATCGAGGCGCTGACCAGGACGCTGCATCTTCTGAACGCCGGCGTCTGCCTGCCGCAGGAGGCGTCGATCTTCGTCAATTTCGACCCGTCGGTGTTCACCGAACGCACCGTTGCCGACGGTGCCTTGCGCGAAATGCGGCTGGTGCTGCATGAGGCCGGCATCGATCCGCGCCGGATCGTCTGCGAAGTGACCGAGCAGCGATCGGCATCGCAGGAAACCCTGCACAACTTTGTCGCGGCACTGAGGGCCAACGGCTTTCGCATCGCCGTCGATGATTATGGCGCCGACGATTCCGACATCAACCGTATCAAGGAACTGAAGCCGGATATCGTCAAGTTCGATGCCTACTGGATCACGCAGCTGATGGAATCAGGCGCCGGCTTCGCGCTTTTGACCACCATGGTGAAAAGCTTCGAGGAGCAAGGCATCCGCACGGTGTTCGAAGGCATCGAGGAGAGCTGGCAATTGGAGCTTGCCGAGAAATCGGGAGCGTCGATGGTCCAGGGTTTCGTGCTGGCACGGCCCGAACTGGCGCCGACCAGTTTTCGCGTCTTCGACAAGACCAGGCAGGCACCCGTCGCCGCTGCCGCAGACACGGCTGCCCCTGCCGTGGCAACGCCCTCGGCGCGGCCGGTGAAGGCCTTCGGGCGTCGGGTGGCGCCATGAGGCTTGAGCGGCGGCGCAATGTCGGCGATGCGATCCAGGTCGATGAAGTCGGTATCGCATACGGCATCCATGGCGAGTTCCGGCTGCGCAGCGCCTATCAGCCGATTTTCGCGCCGCGCGGCCGGTTCCTTCATGCTGTCGCGGTCGAAGCCCTGATCGAGCCGCACCGTGCCGGCCGCCCCGGTGCGCCACGGGTTTTCTTCGACAGCATTGCCGCCTCGGACCGGCTGTTTGTCGAGACCATGTGCCGGGCGCTGCACCTCATGAATTTTCGCAACATCGGCGTCGACGGACTCGACCTGTTCCTCAACTACAATCCGCTGATCAACGACCATCCCGGGCGGGCGCTGGCCGAGATCCGGCTGATGACCAGACACCTCGGCGATTTCGGCCTGGCACCGGGCATGCTGGTCTGCGAAATCACCGAGCAGGCGGCCGATGACGCGCTTCTCGCCCGGCTGGCGCGCGAAATGCGGCATGATGGCATCCGCATCGCCATTGACGATTTCGGCACCGGGCACTCGACCGAGGAGCGGGTGAGCCTGCTCAGGCCCGATATCGTCAAGATCGACGGCGCCTGGTTCGCCGAGTTCTGCCGCCACGCCGCCGCCGAACGGTTCTTCCGCCCGCTGGTTTCCAGCCTGCATGATCGCGGCGCCAAGGTGCTGGTCGAAGGCATCGAGCAGCCCACCCATCTGCGCGTCGCGCTCGAAGGCGGCGTTGACTTGCTGCAGGGTTTTCTCCTCGCCCGTCCCGCGCTTGCCGGCACCATATTTGAGGAAAAGCCGTTGGTCATCGATACGCTGCTGGGTACCGGTGGCAATGTCGTTCCGCTGTTCGGCTAGGGCGCCGGTGTTCACACATCAGCGGCGCCGATCGTCGTACCAAAACAAATCATTGGTTGGGGACGCCGCCGCTGCGATAATCGCGGCAGAGACAGCGCTCCGGGGAACAGCATGATACTTTACGGCATGATCGACAGCGGCAATTGCTACAAACCGCGCCTGCTGATGGCCAAGCTTGGCCTTGCCTTCACCAATGTCGAGGTGAGTTCGCACACCGGCGATACGCGCAAAGCCGATTTTGTCGCCAAGAATCCGAATGCCATGGTGCCGCTGCTCGAGCTCGATGATGGCCGGCGGCTGGCCGAGTCCAACGCCATCCTGCTCTATCTCGCCGAAGGCACGCGATTCCTGCCGGTGGGCAGATACGAGCGGGGGCTCGCCTATCAATGGCTATTCTTCGAACAGTACAGCCACGAGCCTTACATCGCCGTGCGCAAGGCGCTGCTGACTTTCCCTGAAAGAGCCGCGGATGCGACGCCGGAGCGGCTGGCGGTGACGCTGGAGCGCGGCAACAAGGCGCTCGGCGTGATGAACAGGCATTTGGAAAACAATGCCTTCTTCGCCGGCGGCGCGCTCAGCGTCGCCGACATCGCGCTCTATGCCTATACGCATACCGCGGATCAGGGCGGCTTTCAGCTCGACGCCTATCCGGCGGTGGCCGCCTGGCTGAAAAGGGTGGAGGCCGATCCGGGGCATGTACCGATCGAGTGGCTGCCTTAGTTTTGTCCTCACGCCGTCGCCGCTTCGCGGCTGCTCCGGACGGGGCGCGCCAACAGGCGCCACGCCCGGTCGGGCTTGCGGCCTTCGGCCGAGGCGTGAATGGCTGCCTGAGTGAGATGATTGGCTATTTCAGGAGACGGTCGTAATCGGCATGGACGCCGATCCAGAACCAGATCACGTCATCATTGGTGCGGATGGCAACAGCCCGGTAATTGTCGTCAACTCGCGCCGACCAATAGCGTCCGACCTGTTTGAAATGCAGTGATGGATGAAAGGGATCAGAACGCAGTCTGGCAAAACGCCTGTCAGCCTTTGCCCTGATGGGCAATGGCAGTTTTTCATAAGCCTCCCAGAACGATGGGGAGGCGACGTGATTCACAGAGGGCGCGTCCGGCCAGCGCGATGATCCGCCAGTGCCTGTTCGGCAAGCTTGTCCAATCGGCCCGCCTTCGCGTCGGCCTCGATCTGCCGATCCCACATGTCCGCCCGAAGCGCCTCGAACCAGGCGGCAAACGCCTTCAGTTCTTCGGCGCTTAGTTCGGCGACGGATTTTTCGATTTGCTCAAGCTTGGTCATGGCTGAATAGTACCACTACTGGGCCAAAAGTACCACAAGTGGTACTATAGATCCTAGCTGAGGCGACTGCCCCCAGACAGCAAAAAGGCGGGATAAATCCCGCCTTCCCATGCTTGGTAGCCTGATCGGGAGCGTCCGGTCCGGGCTGGCAGCTATCTGCTGATCCAGCTTGTCGGGTCTTTCGCTCCAGCGCGCTTCTCGCGCGACTGTCAGTACATCCGTGACTTGCCGCGCGCCCCGAACTCTCGCCCGGCGCGCGCTGTTCGCAAAATCAGGCTGCCTTGCTCAGAGATCCAGCGGACGACTTGCCAGTGCGGCGGTCCTGCTCGATCTCGAAGTTGATCTTCTGGCCTTCGACCAGGGTCGACAGTCCAGCACGCTCGACAGCGGAGATGTGGACGAAAACGTCCGCGCCGCCCGCGTCAGGCTGAATGAAGCCGAAGCCCTTGGTGGCGTTGAACCACTTGACCGTTCCAGTTGCCATTTTAGATAGTCCTTCAACATTTGCTTTAGTTTGACCAGACCGAGGTCCAGCCGGTGTGCATCGAGATTTTGGAGATAGACGTCAGCAAACGCGAAGATCGCGAGGCCCGGATCGATCGGCCGAAATATCAATGGAAGGCATATAGGCTGGTTTCGCATAAAAAACAAGACTGCGTGAGAAAGCTGTGATCGAGGCGCTGCCCAACGGCTGCCCCAATCTGCTGAAAACGTTGCGGCAGATCACGCTGTCCTCGAGCGGCGGGTCAGGGGAGAGGACCATGAAAACCATTCTGCTTGCCGCTTGCCTGACGCTGGTGGCCGCCGAGGCGCAGGCGGTCTCGCGCTACGACCCGACCCGCATGAGCTGCGGCAAGGTTCAGGCGACGGTCGCCCGGCAGGGCGCCGTCATCCTGCGCTACCAGTCGACGCGCGTGCCGGGATTGCCGCTTTACGACCGCTATGTGCAGAGCCAGCAATTCTGCACCATGGGCGAGGTGAGGACGCGCGCCTACGTGCCGAGTGCCGACACCAGGTCCTGCCCGGTCTACAACTGCAAGCGCCCGGACAATGACCGGCATTTCCGCCGGCGGTTCTTCCACAACAACTAGACACTTGCCCTAAGATCCCGGGCGAAGGGCGAAGCTTCGACCCGGCTATGCCTTAGGTTTTTTCCCATCATCGTGACGATCTGTGCTAACTTCAAAACGGTTTGCACTGGACATGCCGAAGAATGCCGAAGATCGGCCTTGAGCACCGGTTGGCGACACGTGCCGATATGCCGGCGCTGGCTGTACTGATGAATGCAGCCATCGGCGAGCTTCAGAAGCCGTTTCTCACAGAGGAACAGATCGCTTCGAGCCGATCAATCATGGGGCTCGATACTCAACTCGTCGATGATGGAACATATTTCATTGTGAAGCAAAATGGCGTCTTGGCCGGTTGCGGCGGATGGAGTCGGCGCGCAACCCTCTACGGCGGCGACCGTTCACCTGGGCGCGATGCAGCGCTGCTTGATCCGACGAAAGACGCTGCGCGCGTGCGTGCCATGTATACGCATCCCAGCTTCATTCGCCGGGGCGTGGGTCGTCTCATCCTCACGCTGTGCGAGGATGCCGCCCGCGGCGAGGGCTTCACAAGTGTCGAGCTTATGGCAACGATGGCTGGCGAACCGCTCTATCGGGCCTGCGGCTTTGAGGCGGTTGAAGAAGTCGTCGACAACAGAGGCGGAGCGGGCGTGCCACTGTTGAGGATGAGGAAGGCGTTGTGACTGATCGGCGGGCTCGCCCTCATAGCTAGTAGCTGACGGTAGCTGCGAGGCAGACGGCGGCTAGGAAGTTCGTCGCCGATCGATCGTCAAGTGGCGATGCGACGAAAATCCTTGAGGCACCCAAAGATGCGCTCGATGGCGTCGCGAGCGCGGTAGAGGAATGGTGAGAAGCAGTTTTCCAGCGTCGGTTAGCCTTCGGTGGGATGTTCGGCATCGTCTCTCCGCCCTAGACCTTATGGCGGATGGCATTGATGTCATAGCCTTTGTCGCCACGCAGGATTGGACACTTGGGCATCCGCTCCATGATCGCGATTCATCGTTGGTCTCCCTTTGGAGACCGTGAATCACGAAACCGCTGTCAATGGCATCCCCCTTATCGGTCTGGACGCTAGTCAGAACCCGAAGGAAACCTGCGCCGGTGGCGGCGGGCCGACGCGCACGCCTTCCATGGCCAGCATCTTCTCCTTGGTGACCGAACCGCCCGGCGCCGAGAAGCCGCCGATCTTGCCGCCGGCAGCAAGGATGCGATGACAAGGGATGACCAGCGGCACCGGATTGGCGCCGAGCGCCGCGCCGGTCTCGCGGGCGAGCCCGGCATGGCCGGCGGTTTTGGCCAACTCGCCATAGGTGGTGGTTTCGCCGAAGCTGAGCCTTCGCGCTGCGTCGTAAATCGCGAGGCGGAAATCGTCGACGCCATCGAGATCGACCGGCACGCCGGAGAAATCGACGTCCTCGCCCGCCGCATAGGCCTTGATCGAGGCGATCAGCTCGACCACCCATGGCGGCTGGGCCGTGGAGGCGGAAACGCCGCCATGGCGCAGCAGGCGCCGCTCCACCGCTTCGCGGCTGCGTTCGGGCAGGCAGAGCCGGATCAGGCCCTTTTCGCTCCAGGCGATGCCCATGAAACCGATCACTGTTTCTAACACTGCGTGGCCGGACGTGATCGAAGATGTCGTGTCCATGCTGCGTTCCTTTCCACAAAGCAACGAAAACCGGGATTCGTCCCAGTACATATCCGGAACAATATGGCATCGGACCCCAGGTCTTGCCACCCGAAAACCACCTGATGGCCCCGATTGCCGCTCATGAATCGCTGGTGTAAGGGATTTCTTAACAACCCGACAAATCGGACCCGAGCGCGGCTTGCCAGCAAAACTCAACCTTATCGCGATCGGCGTGATCCTGGCCGCCGCCGGCATCAGCGGCTGCACGTCGACCTCGCAGATGAAGTCCGCGCCTGCTCTTACTGAAACCGCAACCGTCGCCGGCACTGATGCCGGCTTCACCGTGCCGCTGCCGGAGACGGTTTCAGTGCTGCCTGAATCATCCGGTATTGCCCCCGTTCAGACGGCCGAGCTGCCGCTCGACCCCGCCGCACAACCGGCGGCAGTGACCGCGGCCTTTGCCGGATCGACACCGGCGGCACCAGCCGTGCCTGCCGCAATGACCGCCAACGCCTTGCAGGCGCCTACGCCGGCCAATGCGGGTGAGCCGGTCGAGGCAGCCGAGACCTATACGACCGCAGGGCTCGTCATGCCAGCGACCGCCAAGGGCGACCGGATGCCCGGCGTCCAGCAGGTCGCCTACGTCGTGCCGCAGAACCCGGCCGCTTTGGTGCAGGGTCCCTTCGGGCCGACGGAAGAACGCTCGACGGGCGTGCGTGGCGATGTCGAACGGCTGATCGAGAAATATGCCGCCCTCTATCAGGTGCCGGTGGATTTGGTGCGCCATGTCGTCAACCGCGAGAGCACCTTCAACCCGAAAGCCTACAACAATGGCCATTGGGGGCTGATGCAGATCAAGCACGCGACGGCGCGCGGCATGGGCTATGACGGACCGGCCAAGGGCCTGTTCGACGCCGAGACCAATCTGAAATACGCGGTCAAATATCTGCGCGGCGCCTGGTTGGTGGCTGGCGGCAACGCCAAGAAGGCCGACTGGCTCTACCAGACCGGCTACTATTTCGATGCCAAGCGCAAGGGCTTGCTCGAGGCAACCGGCCTTGGTGTCGACCGCCAGCGCCGCCGCCTGCAGCCCGACGCCTGAGCGCGATGCCTGAACCGCGTCCGCCGGCTTTGAACGACATCCGGCTGCGCAAGATCCTCGACGAGACGTTGGTTCCGCCGCATTGGCCCGACGGCTTTGTCATGCGCTGCTTCGAGCCCGGTGACGCGCTGCCCCTGCATGCGTTGTTGACCGAGGTGTTCGACGACGGCGCCGATGGCCCGTTCGACGAATGGTGGCCGCGCATATCGGACGATCCCGAATTCGACCCGGCACTGTGCTTCCTCGTCATCGACGCCAAAGGCCGGCTGGCGGCGGCGGCGCTGTGCTGGACCCGCGCCTTCGTTAGGGATCTCGCCGTTCACCCCGAGGCGCGCGGCAAGGGCGTTGCCGAGGCGCTGATGTGGCACGCCTTCGCCATTTTTCGCGAACGCGGCGCCGATCACGTCGACCTCAAGACCAACACGGTCGAGAACGCCGCCGCCGTCCGGCTCTACGAGCGGCTGGGGATGATGCCTGTCGCCTGGGAAGGCTAGGGTGTGCTGATATTCAGGTGATACCGGCCTGCAAGCGACGGTTCCCTGCGCTTCCCCGTTCTACCGCGTCGCGGTAGAACTGAGCTCACGTACTTCAAATACGCTCCGCTCCGGTTCTCGGAAACCGCCTCTTGCGACACGGCCTGACCTGAATCTCAACACGCGCTATTACATGTCGCCCCGCGCAGGAATGGCGTGATTTGGGAACCCAAAGCGCCGCTTCGCATTCAATGGAAGGTGGGGTCTGACAAGCTGCCGGTGCGTGGGAGGATTTTCCGTCGCCGGCGGCGGAGGGACATCCACCATCATGAAGCTTTTTCACGCATTCCTGGCGCTCGGCGTCGCCGCCATGCTGGTTGGCACGCCGGCGCGGGCCGTGGAGTTGTCGATCGTGTCGGGCGATACCGGCGACGGCATCAAGGTGCTGCGCGAGATCCTCGACCGTTACGAGAAAGACAGCGGCAACAAAGTCGGCATCGTCGTCATGCCGACGTCCGGGACCGACCAGTTCGGCCAATACCGGCTTTGGCTCGCCGCGGGAAACAGCGACATCGACGTCTATCAGACGGACGTGATCTGGGCGCCGCAGCTCGCCAGCCAACTCGTCGATCTGACCGCCGCGACCAAGGATGTCGTCGGCGCCCATTTCCCGTCGATCATCCAGTCGCAGACGGTCAATGGCAAGCTCGTCGCCTTGCCGATCTTCACCGATGCGCCGGCGCTCTACTACCGCAAGGATCTCCTCGACAAATACGGCGCAAAGGTGCCGGCGACCTGGAAGGAACTGGCAGACACCGCCAAGCTGGTCATGGACAAGGAGCGTGCGGCGGGCAATCGGGATATCTGGGGCTTCGTCTTCCAGGGCAATGCCTATGAGGGGCTGACCTGCAACGCGCTCGAATGGGTGATGTCGAATGGCGGCGGCCAGATCATCGAGCCGGACGGCTCCATTTCCATCAACAACCCGAAAGCGGCGGCGGTGCTCGATATGGCCAAGGGCTGGGTCGGGACCATCGCACCGCCCGGCGTGCTTGCCTATCAGGAAGAGGAATCGCGCGGCGTGTGGCAGACCGGCAACGCGGTGTTCATGCGCAACTGGCCCTATGCCTACGCACTCGGCAACGGCGAAGGCTCGCCGATCAAGGGCAAATTCGACGTGGCGCCGCTGCCGGCCGGCACGGGCGAAGGCGCCCGACCGGTCGCGACCCTGGGCGGCTGGAACCTCGCCGTCTCCAAATATTCGAAGCATCCTGATGCCGCGATCGAGCTGGTCAAGTTCATCGCCTCGCCCGCGATGCAGAAATACCGCACGCTGAAGACGTCCAACCTGCCGACAATCCAGGCGCTGTATGACGATGCCGACATCGCCAGGCAACAGCCGATTGTTCCGCGCTGGAAGCAGATCTTTCTCAACGCGGTGCCGCGCCCCTCGGCCGCGACCAGGATCAAATACAACGAGGCGTCGAGCCAGTTCTGGAACGCCATTCACAACACGCTCTCGGGCGACGGGACTGCCGCCGACAATCTGGCCGACCTCGAAGCGATGCTGACCAAGATGGAGGGCCGAGGCTGGTGACGCGACGATGCTGGGGCATCCGCCCGGCGGAACCGCAACGAGCGGGTGCGAGATGACAGGAATGGAACCGGTACCCGAAACAGCCAGGGCTGCGCACTCGCCGCTGAAGGCACAGCGCGTTCGTTCGGCGTGGCTTTTCCTGGCGCCAATGCTTCTGGTGCTCGCCGCGGCGGCCGGTTGGCCGCTTGCCCGCACAGTCTATTTCAGCTTCACCGACGCCTCGCTGGCCGACCTCGACGCACGCCAATGGGTCGGCTTCGGCAATTATTTCTCGGTGTTCAGCATGCCGAGCGGGCGGGTCCTCTACGATGGTCTGCTCGTTGATCCGGTCTGGTGGCGTGCCGTCTGGAACACGATGCGCTTCGCGGTGGTCTCCGTGACCTGCGAGACGATCCTCGGCACGATCGTTGCGCTGGTTCTCAATGCCAAATTCCCGGGCCGCGGCATCGTTAGGGCGGCGATCCTGATCCCCTGGGCCATCCCGACGATCGTCTCGGCGAAGATGTGGCAGTGGATGCTCAACGACCAGTTCGGCATCATCAATGTCGTGCTGCTCAACCTCGGCCTGATCAGCAACAAGATCGCCTGGACGGCCAACGCCGACACGGCGATGGCGGCGATCCTCATCGTCGATATCTGGAAGGCGACACCATTCATGACGCTGCTGATCCTGGCCGCGCTGCAGATGCTGCCGAGAGAGATCATCGAGGTCGCCAGGCTCGACGGTGCCAACCCCTGGCAGATCTTCTGGCGGGTGACCTTGCCGCTCATCCGCCCGGCGGTGATGGTGGCGGTGATCTTCCGCGCGCTCGATGCATTGCGCATCTTCGACCTGATCTATGTGCTGACGCCCAACAATGTGCACACCAAGTCTATGTCGGTGTTCGCCCGCGAGAACCTGTTCGAGTTCGACAAGTTCGCCTATGGCTCTGCCGCCTCGACCTTGCTCTTCCTGATCCTCGCTCTGCTCACCATCGTCACCATCCGGGTTGGCCGGGTCAGCCTGGACGGAGGCCGCTGACATGTGGATCCTGAAGCGCACGGCCTTTTACTTGCTGGTCGGCGGAATCGTCTTCGTCGCGGTGTTCCCGTTCTACTATGCCATCGTCACCAGCCTGAAATCGGGAACCGACCTGTTCCGGGCAGATCTGTGGCCGGCGACGGTCAGTCTTGCCAACTACCGGAATGTGCTGACCGAGGGCAGCTTCGTGCGCAATCTCATCAATTCGCTGTTCGTCTCGGGCGCGGTCGTTGCGCTGTCGCTGTTGCTCGGCGTCACATCAGCCTATGCGCTGGCACGCATCCGCTTTCGCGGCCGCTCGGCCCTGCTGTTCACCATCCTGTCGGTCTCGATGTTCCCGCAGGTGGCGCTGCTGGCCGGGCTGTTCGAACTGGTCCGCATGTTCGGCCTCTACAATTCGCTGTTTGCGCTGATCTTCTCCTACATGATCTTCACCTTGCCCTTCACGGTCTGGGTGCTCACCACCTTCGTCCGCGACCTGCCGGTCGAGGTCGAGGAGGCGGCGATCCTCGACGGCGCGACGCCGTGGATCATCATCACGCGGGTGTTCCTGCCGCTGATGTGGCCGGCGCTGGCGACCACCGGGCTGCTGGCCTTCATCGGCGCGTGGAACGAGTTCCTGTTTGCCTTGACCTTCACCTCCAACAACGCACAGCGGACCGTGCCGGTGGCGATCGCGCTGCTCTCCGGCAACTCGCAGTTCGAGATCCCCTGGGGCAACATCATGGCCGCATCGGTGATCGTTACCGTGCCGCTGGTGGTGCTGGTCCTGATCTTCCAGCGCAAGATCGTCTCCGGCCTGACCGCCGGCGGGGTCAAGGGGTGAGGCGGCTGTCATCCTGCGGCGCGTTTTGCCGAGCCGCCCCGAGAATCCTGTAAGTACGAGAATCCGGTAAGTACGAGAATCCTGTAAGTAAAGGAAATGTCCACCAAGGCCACAGACCGGGTCTTGCCGGCAACGGATCGGGCGTTAAGCTTCGGTCTTGCAGTCCCATGGGCGCGGGATCAACTGAAACCGGAGAAACATGATGCGGCTGTTGCTTTCCAGAACCGGCCTCGCCACCCTGATCCTTGCCATTCCGCTCTATGCCGGCACGGCAAGGGCCGATGACTGCGCCAATGCGCAGGACCAGGCGACCATGAACGAGTGTGCGGGCAAAGCGTTCAACGAGGCCGACGCGAAGCTCAACGATGCCTACAGGCAGATCGAGGGCAGGTTGAAGGGCGAGGCGGCGTCGAAGAAGCTGCTGGTCGATGCGCAGCGCGCCTGGGTCGCTTTCCGTGACGCCGAATGCAATTTCCAGGGTGGCCCGCGCGATGAAGCGGGCAGCATGTATCCGATGGTCGTCGCCTCCTGCCAGGCGTCCCTCACCAACAACAGGCTGAAGGACCTGCAGGGCTACCTCAATTGCACGGATGCCGATACGGACTGCCCGGTGCCGGCAGCCCAATAGGGTTCGTCGCCGCTCCGGGAAGGCATGCTGCTTCGTCGCCGTTCTCCGTGCAAAAATGTCGGAACCGATCGTCGCCAGACGTCCTTGGGTCGTAGAGCAACCGCGCCGGGACGCCGGCGCGACGACCAAGGAGACGACCATGATCACCTTCCCCAACGAATCCGCCAGATACCGCACCGCGCGCGAAAAGCTGCTGCAGAAGGAAATCGTGCTGCGCCGCGCCATGGAGGACGTGGCCGAGGCACGGCGGGCACTGCCGCCGGGCGGGCTGATCCGCCAGGACTATGAGTTCGACGGGTTGGACGCCGAAGGCAAGTCCGCAAAGGTGAAACTGTCGGAGCTGTTCGCGCCCGGCAAGGACAGCCTGATCCTCTATAACATGATGTTTCCGCGTCACCCGCAGGAGAAGCGCGATGTAGCCGCGAGCGGCGGCACGGCGAAGCTTGCGCGACAGGACCAGCCATGCCCGTCCTGTACGGCGCTGCTCGACCAGTTCGACGGCGCGGTCGGCCATCTCGAGGCGGCCGGCTTCAATTTCGCGGTGGTGGGCAAGACCGCGCTCGAAAACCTGGTCACGCTCGGCCGCGACCGGGGCTGGCGCAACATGCGGCTGGTGTCTTCAGCTTCCAACAGCTTCAAGCGCGACTACAATGCCGAGGATGCCGACGGCGCGCAGATCCCGCTGCTGTCGGTGTTCCATCGCGACGCTGACGGCATCCGCCATTTCTGGTCGTCCGAACTCGGCTTCGCGCCGCCGGAGCCGGGCCAAGACCCGCGCGCCATCGGCACCTGCGAGATCCTGTGGAACCTGATGGATTTCACGCCGGAAGGCCGGCCGAACTGGCACGAGCAGCTGCAATATGGCGAGGCGTGCTGCCATTGAGGGGCCATCGTTTGAGAAGGGATGTCCGCGCAACCTCGTCGCTTTTACCGCGTTGGATTGTCCGAGGGATAGTTCAAACCCGGAGACATGCCATGAAGACCCTTCTTGTCCTTACCGCGGCGGCAATGCTGGGCGGCGCGCCTGCCTTTGCCCAATCGGCGACGGTCGCGCCGCTTGTCGCCGCGACCAAGGTCGACACTTCGACCTTCATCAAAATGGTGCCAAGCGCCAATGAGTTCGAGATTCAGGCCAGCAAGCTCGCCGAGCAACAGGCGACCGACGCCGATGTCAAGGCGTTCGCCAAGCAGATGGTAACCGATCACACCAAGGCCGGCGAGGATTTCAAGGCGGCTCTCAGCCAGGGCCAGACAACCTCGGCCACCGCACCTTCCGGTCCGGCATTGCAGCCCAAGGAGCAGAAGATGCTCGATGAGCTGAAGAGCACCGGCAGCGGTCAGTTCCAGGCGAAATACATCGAGATGCAGACCAACGCCCACAAGGAAGCCGTCGCGCTGTTCAGCGCTTATGCAAAGTCGGGCGACGACCCGGCGATGAAGGAATTCGCCAAGAAGACACTGCCGACGCTGAAGATGCACGAAAAGCACGTGAAGGAGCTGGCGGTCGCGCACCAGGGTTGAAGGCGGTCCCAGGTCGGCACCCTACGGCGCCCCCCTCTGTCCTGCCGGACATCTCCCCCTCAAGTGGGGAGATTGGCAGCTTCGGCGCCGGCGCTCTTCTTGCAAGGGTGAAAATTTGCGAAGGCCGCAGTGACAGCCAATCTCCCTCCTTGAGGGGGAGATGTCCGGCAGGACAGAGGGGGCCGTAGACTGCCGCGGTGGATGTTGGCAAACCACTGCCGCAAGGTGGCCCTGTTCCTCAGCCCTTCGTGGATTAGACTGCGGCCGCCAATCCGAGGGAGACACCCATGCCCAAGGTCGACCTATCAGCCGTGCCCGTCCGCAAAGGCTCCCGCTACCCCGCACCCTTCGATGCCCCCTGTGCCATCCGCACACGCCAGCGTCTCGGTGACGCCGGCGGCCTCACCGATTTCGGCGTCAATCTGATGACCTTGCCGCCAGGCGGCTGGTCCAGCCAGCGCCATTGGCACAGCCATGAGGATGAGTTCGTCACTGTGCTGGAAGGCGAGCTGACGCTGGTCGAGGATGGCGGTGAGACGCTGCTCAGGGCAGGCGATTGCGCGACCTTCGCCAAGAACAGCGGCAATGGCCATCACCTGATCAACCGCTCGTCGACGACGGCGCTCTATCTGGAGGTCGGCTCGCGCAACCCGGACGATGTCATCACCTGCTCCGACGTCGACATGATGAGCCCAAGCTCCGACGGACGCTTTCTGCACAAGGATGGAACGCCATATCCAGGGCAGGGGTGAGCGATGCTCAGGTCGACCTGATCTGCTCGACCGCGGTTACCAGCAGGTCTTCCATGGCGGTGCGTATCTGAGCATCCGACTGGGCGATGCCTGCCGCGTCGAAATCGGCGCGCACCTTGCGGAACACGTCGTTGTCGCCGGCCTCCTCGAAGTCCGCGTGCACAACCTCCTTCGCATAGGCGTCGGCGTCCGCACCGGATTTGCCGAGCTTTTCGGCGGCCCACAGGCCGAGCAGCTTGTTGCGGCGCGCCATGGCCCTGAACTTCGTTTCCTCGTCCATCGCAAACTTCTTTTCGAAGCCTTCCTGACGGTCTCTCATGCTGCTCATGGTTTGCCTCGTTTTGATGTGAGTCCGGTCTTCAGCCTGGGGGAAAAGCGGCCAAGACGGGCAAGAGTGGCGGGCATGGATGTCATTAGCAAGGCAGGGTCGCCGGTGATTGAGCGGGCGCCTTGCGGCACGGCCTTTCGTCCGATGTGATTTGACCTTGCCTTGCCGTGTCCTACTTCTCGAATGCCTCTGGATGAAACGAGGAGACGAGCGATGCAGTTCAACGGAATTCGCGGTGTCGCGCTGACGGCGGCCGTGATGCTTGCCGCCGGCACCGCGGCCTATGCCCATCATGGCTGGTCGTGGACGCAGGACGGGTTTTTCGAACTCAGGGGCAAGATCACGGCCATCTATATCGGCAATCCGCATGCCACGCTGGATGTCGACGCCGAGGGAGAGGCCTGGCGGGTGGAGATGGCGCCGCCATCCGGCACGATCGCTGCCGGCTTCACGGAGGAGGTTGCCAAGGTCGGCGACGAGGTGACCGCGATCGGCAACCGCTCGCTCGAGGCGACCGAAAAGCGCATGAAAGCGGTGCGCATCATCGTCAATGGGAAGACGTATGATGTCTATCCCGACCGTGTGCCACCGGCCTGAATGGCGGAGTTCCTCGCCGGTATCGAGCAACTCGCCTTCGCGCGTTGGCTGAAGGCTTCCTTCGTTGCCTACCCCGTGGTCAACGCGCTCCACATCATGTCGATCGGCGCGCTGCTGACCAGCGTCGTTCTCATGGACCTCAGGATCTGCGGCGCCTTCCGCTCGCTGCCGCACGCGGCATTCGTCGCGCTGCTGCGCCACATTGCATTGGCGGCGTTCGCGGGTGCGCTCGTCACAGGCTCGCTGCTGTTTTCAGTGAAGGCGAGCACCTACGCGGCGATGCCGATATTCCTCGCCAAGATGACACTCATCCTTGTTGCCGGCGTGAATTTCCTCGTCTTCACGCGCTTCTCCCGCGCAACAGGCAGCGGCGAGCCGGCAGGTGGGACCGTCCTGGCCGTGCTCTCGATTCTGCTGTGGACCTCGGTGCTTTTCGCCGGACGTTTCATCGGTTTTTTTGATTAGAGCGAGCGCCGGCACTGGCGTTCCGCCAGCGCCGGGATAAGCTCCCTGAAGCACTGGGTTGTCACCTACAGTTTTTTTGCGAAGAGGACCCCCACCCCTAGCCCCTCCCCACAAGGGGGAGGGAGACTTCCGTTGACGCTGACCTAGGCAAATCGCCTGTCTTTCGGCGCCAAAGAAGAATTTAAGGGCACGCGGCAGCGTTCCCTCCCCCTTGTGGGGAGGGTTAGGGTGGGGGTCCTTCTTCGCAAGAATCCACATGCGATAGCCCTGCCCTTGGGAGGAGGGTTAGGGGGTCCTCTTCATGAGAACTAAAGCGGCAGCCTGCTGCAAACTCAGGGAGATTTGCCATGAAGAAGGAAGTCATCGAAGTGCCAGTGCTGTCGGCGGCTGTGCGCGGGCTGGGCGTGCCGCTGTCGCTGGTGACCAAAGCCGCCGGGCTGGTCTTCGTGTCCGGCACGCCGCCGCTCGATATCGCGACCGGCAGGCTGGTCAAGGGCGACATTGAAACCCAGACCGAGGCGTCGCTCAAGGCGCTGAAACACTGCCTGGAAGCGGCCGGCACCTCGCTGGACAATGTCGTGATGGTGCGCATCTACGCCGTCAATTCCGGCTTCTACAATGCCATCAACCGCGTCTACGCCAGGCATTTTTCCGAAAACCCGCCATCGCGGACCTTCGTGCCGGTGGCGTCATGGCCGATGGAGTTCGATATCGAGATCGAGTGCGTGGCGACGGGTTGATCTTCCCTTCTCCCCTTGCGGGAGAAGGTGGATCGGCGCGATAGCGCCGAGACGGATGAGGGGTGTTCCAGGGAGCGCCAACGCCTCACTCCGCTGGAACACCCCTCATCCGTCGCCTTCGGCGACACCTTCTCCCACAAGGGGCTAGCGTGCGCGCACATTTGCTTCGGGTTCATATTTGCGAGGCCAGAACGAAGCCATCGACGATTGCGTTGAAGCGTCTGAGGCCGTGTGTGAAGGTGATTGGTCCAGGCGGGCGTTCCTTTTCGTAGCCGTTCCAGCCTCCGAGCCTTGCGATACACCAGGCGGCCCAGGCGAGCGTGTGCATGGGGTGCGGGTTCTTCTGCTTTTGGGTCTTGCCTTCGAGCTTGGCGATGAGCACTTCCAGGACGGTGACCTCGGTGGGATCGAAGAGGCGTGCGGCCTGGAAGGCTTGGCCCGGCGAACCACGCCCGTGCACGAGTTGCATGACCCTGGTGGCGACGACCAGAGCGGCGGCGGCCAGACGTTCGAGCGCATCGCCATCGGCGATGAGACTTTCCTCCAGATCGATGGCCTGCGACTTCACGGTGCGGAACAGCTGTTCGACGATCCAGCGCGAGCGATACATCTCGACGATAGCGATGGCGCCGGCCAGCGTGTTGACGCAATGTGTCGTCAGAAGCCGCCAGATCACCGCGTCCTTGGCCGAAGGTGGATCGATCTCACGCACTTCCACCGCGTTGAGCGTGAGTTCGCGCGGATCGCGACTGTCGGCGCCAAGGCGGGGCTGGCGCAAGTTTACCGCGCTGAAGCGAACGGCCAGTTCAACGGTGCGGGCCGGCCGGCCGGGACGTGCCTGCAGTTCGAAGGCAATGCGGCCGGCTTGCGGGGCCTTGGCGATCGCGCTGAACAGGCGCTCGCCCCGCGTGCCCAAAGCCCGATCCCGTACAGCGCGAATGAGCACATGGGTGCGCTCGTCGGGAAGCCTCGCAAAGACTTCGTAGATATCGGCTTCGCGGTCGCCGACCACCGTCATCTGCGGCGTGTCGGCCAGCGCCTGGCATGCCGCCTTGGCGGTACCGATCCATTTGTAGCTTTCCTTGTCTTCGATAGGCAGCGCCTGGTAGTCATCCGCCTTCTTTGCCTCGCGCCGCCAGATCGTGGCGCCTGCAAGGCCAAGGACCGAGCCGTCCATGGCATCCACGGCCAGCGCCGGATGCACGAACAGCCCGATATCCTTGCCATTGCCGACACGACCGAGACCGCGCTTGCGTGAAGCCTTGGCTTCATAGTTGATCTCGCTGCTGTCCTCGATGATCAGCACGTGGCGGCCGGCAGTCACTTCGGCTGTTCGGGCCGCTGCCGTGCGGATGATCTCTTGCGGGCTCACGTGGCGATTGCGAAACAGGCGTGTGAACGCGACCTTCTCGGCTCGCGTGTCGGCCAACCGGCGCATCCCCGCGCTGACGCGCGCAAACATGCGCTCCAGAACCATGCTCCCCTTTTTTGCAGGCGCAGGTCGCCGAAGTATCCAAGCAACGAAGCCATCGTCGAAACCTCCAGAATCAACCATGGCAGATACAGAATCACATAGGATTCAAACCCTTCAAGCCATTTTGCGACTTCGCTTCTTCACGCTTGACCACAGCACGAAGCAAATGTGTGCGCACGCTAGCCCACAAGGGGAGAAGGGAAGGCGCGCTCCCACGGCAGGGGTGGGCGGCTGGCCCTGGACCATGTGTCGGCGCTGGCGTTCCGCCAATGCCGGGATAAGCTCCCTGAAACAAAGGGAGAATTGCCATGAAGAAAGAAATCATCGAAGTGCCGGTCATGTCGGACAAGGTGCGGGCGCTCGGCCTGCCCTGTTCGACAGCGGTCAAGGCCAACGGCTTCGTGTTCATCTCGGCGACGCCGCCGGTGGACATGGTGACCGGCGAAATGGTGCGCGGCGACATCGAAACGCAGACCGAGGCGTCGCTGAAGGCGCTGAAACACTGCCTGGAAGCGGCGGGCACCTCGCTGGAAAACGTGGTGATGGTGCGCATCTACGCCGTCAATTCCGGCTTCTACAACGCCATCAACCGGGTCTATGCGAAGTACTTCAGCGTCAACCCGCCGGCGCGGAGTTTTGTGCCGGTGGCTTCTTGGCCGATGGAGTTTGATATCGAGATTGAGTGTGTGGCGGTGGCGTGAGGGGGGCATTTGTGCCAACCACGGCGCGGTAACCGTTTAATCTAGCAGAATTCCAGGCTCATTGAGTCGACTTACGCGAAGTATTCGCTGTTAGGAGATGCCTACGCGATGTGTATGCCACTCGACCTCAGTCAAAATAGTTTGGTTGCGATAAGAGCCGCGACAGCTCCGACAACTGCTGATATTATTACGGTGTAGTTTGCCCTACTGCTCGTGTGCCGATCACGAAGTATCGAAATTATATTGAGGTATCTTTCAATCGGAACTGATCCGACATCAGAAATTCTTTCGTCAATTTTATTTTTATTGATTATTTCACCAAAAGACTTCTCTATGTAGGAGATTTTCTCTTTGTAATTGGCCAGAAGCCTCTCAAGACTTATCATTACCTTTTCTATTTCAATTGATATATCATAAACTTCCGGGTCTCCGCCAATTAATATACGACGTATTTTATTTAGAAATGACTCACTGTCTATAATCTTGTCTATTTTTTCTGATATAGAGGAGAAGCTTTCGTGAAACCTGATACTGTCTATTGACGCCTCATAAAATAAGGAAAATTCTTCAGTGAATCTATATCGAATAAGTTCCTTTATGTTTTCAGTTCTGATCCGTTCTGGAATCACAATCGTCATCCCGTCGTAGCCGCGAGACTCTTTCAAAGATATGTCTAATCTGTCCATCTTAGTTCGTTTAACTACAAAGTCGGTGTGAAATGGTGATGGCCCAACCATTTGAAATCTAATTGTCTTGCTTTCTGGATTTGAGTTTTTGAAATGCTTCCACAATATCGAAACAGCGGTAGACGGAGAAGTTTCATCGGCGTCAAGCCAGACGTAAGCAACGGGAACGTCTTCTGCATAATCAATCTCAACAAGAAAATTTTCACTAGTTGTTGGCTCCCGCCAAGAAAGCATATATTCCTTCTGAATTCTCTTTGGAATGTGTATTTCAAATCTCACTAAACAGTTATCTATGTATGGATAAAATATTTCCGAGTCTGAAATGTTTTCTGTTATCAATCCTGGCTTTTCCTCAGCATAAATAGTTGTATTATCGTCAATTACTGCTTCAAACTTCGTTACTAATTTATCTGAAAGAAGGTATTCCTTCAGATCATTAAAATATGTTTCTCGGTTTATTTCACTAGTTGGCCGGAGGCTAGCGAAATGGAAGCATCCAATTCCAAACGTCAGATAAATTTTGTTCTCTAGTCTTCTTGCGGCTGTCCTAGGAACCTTTTGCAGCGCGCCGGTAGCTCCCATTTCGGAAGCAGCCGTGTTGACCTTACCCTTATCCATCTTTTTACCCCCCATTCATTGAGAACGAGGCTACGGACTGACAGAAACATAATCAAGTGTCGTTCTTGAGAAGCAATGCCAGTGGGGTCGCCACAAAAAACTCTTCGCTTGACCGAATACGACTGCAGGGCCGGCATAGATAGTTGACTCATGTCTGTCGGCGGCTCGAAGGGCCGGATGAAGGCAGCACTTTCGCTGGCACGTCGCCTCTGCCCCTCATTTGCCTGCCGGCATCTTCTCCCCGTAGAACGGGGGAGAAGGAAGCTAATCGCCTAAGCAAAATACTCCTGCAGCGGCCTCACTTCGAGGCTCCCTGCCTTCAGCGCCGCAATGGCCTCCGCCACCGCAGCCGCGCCCGATAGCGTCGTATAATACGGCACCTTCTGCATCAGCGTGGCGCGGCGCAGCGACTTGGAGTCCGACACGGCCTTCTGGCCATCCGTCGTGTTGAAGACGATCTGCACCTGGCGGTTGCGGATGGCGTCTTCGATGTGGGGGCGGCCTTCCAGCACCTTGTTTATTTTCTCGGCGACAACGCCGTTTTCGGCGAGGAAGCGGGCGGTGCCAGAGGTGGCCAGCACCTTGAAGCCGAGGCCGGCGAGACGCTTGACCGCGGGCAATATTCCCTTCTTGTCCTCGTCGCGCACGGAGACGAACAGCGTGCCGGAGCGTGGCAGGTCGACACCGGCGCCGAGCTGGCTCTTGGCGAAGGCGAGCGCAAAATCGCGGTCGAGGCCCATGACCTCGCCGGTCGAGCGCATTTCCGGGCCGAGCAGGATGTCGACGCCGGGGAAGCGGGCGAAGGGGAACACGGCTTCCTTGACCGCGATGTGGCCGGGGTTCCTGGGGTCGGGCATGGCGCCGTAATGGGCGAAGGCGTCTTCCAGCTTTTCGCCGGCCATGATGCGGGCAGCAATCTTCGCGATCGGACGGCCGATGGTCTTGGCGACGAAGGGCACGGTGCGTGATGCGCGCGGGTTGACCTCCAGCACATAAACCGTGCCGTCCTTGATCGCGTACTGCACGTTCATCAGGCCGCCGACATTGAGCGCGCGGGCCAGCGCCGCGGTCTGCCGCTCCAACTCGTCGACCAGTTCCGAAGGCAGCGAGTGCACCGGCAGCGAGCAGGCACTGTCGCCCGAATGGATGCCGGCTTCCTCGATATGCTCCAATATGCCGGAGACGAAGGTGTCCTTGCCGTCGCAGAGACAGTCGACATCGACCTCGATGGCGCCCGAGAGATAGGTGTCGAACAGCAGGGGGTTCTTGCCCAGCAGCGTGTTGATCTGGCCGGTCTTGTCGTTGGGGTATTTCTGCTTGATGTCCTCCGGCACCAAGCCGGGCACGGTGTCGAGCAAATAGGTTTGCAGCATGCCCTCGCTGTGGATGATCTGCATGGCGCGGCCGCCGAGCACATAGGACGGGCGCACCACCAGCGGGAAACCGAGTTCGCCGGCGACGAGGCGGGCCTGCTCGACCGAATAGGCGATGCCGTTCTTCGGCTGGCTGAGGCCGAGCTTGTGCAGCAGCTTCTGGAAGCGGTCGCGGTCTTCGGCGAGGTCGATCATGTCGGGCGAGGTGCCGAGGATCGGGATGCCGGCCTTCTCCAGCGCATCCGCCAGCTTCAGCGGCGTCTGGCCGCCGAACTGGACGATGACGCCGACCAGCTCGCCCGACGCCTGCTCGGCGCGCAGGATCTCAAGCACGTCCTCCGCCGTCAGCGGCTCGAAATAGAGCCGGTCGGAGGTGTCGTAGTCGGTCGAGACCGTCTCCGGGTTGCAGTTGATCATGATCGCTTCATAGCCGGCGTCGCGCAGCGCAAACGCCGCGTGGCAGCAGCAATAGTCGAACTCGATGCCCTGGCCGATGCGGTTGGGTCCGCCACCGAGGATGACGACTTTCTTGCGCGACGAGACCTGCGCCTCGTTGGCGAGCGCGCCGGCAAACGGCACTTCATAGGTGGAATACATGTAGGCGGTGGGCGAGGCGAACTCGGCCGCGCAGGTGTCGATGCGCTTGTAGACCGGATGCACGTCGAGCTTTTCACGCGCCTTCTCGATGACCTCGATGTCGGTTCTGGTCAGCGAGGCGAGGCGGGCGTCCGAGAAACCCATCGCCTTCAGCATGCGCAGGTTGACGGCGTCCTGCGGGATGCCGTGCTCGCGGATGCGGGCTTCCATGGCCAGGATGCCGGCGATCTGCTCGAGGAACCACGGGTCGATCTTGCACATGGCGTGCACGTCTTCCAGCGAGGTGCCCATGCGGATCGCCTGCGCCACCATGCGCAGCCGGTCGGGCGTCGGCGTGCCGAGTGCGGCACGAATGGCGTTGCGGTCGTCGGCATGGTTGGCGGTCGCGGCACCGTAACCGAGGCCGGGGATCTCGATCTCGTCGAGGCCGGTCAGGCCGGTTTCGAGGCCGCGCAGCGCCTTCTGCAGCGATTCCTGGAAAGTGCGGCCGATGGCCATGACTTCGCCGACCGACTTCATGGCGGTGGTCAGCACCGGCTCGGCGCCGGGGAACTTTTCAAACGCAAAGCGCGGGATTTTCGTGACGACATAGTCGATGCTGGGTTCGAACGAGGCTGGCGTGGCGCCGCCGGTGATGTCGTTCTCCAGCTCGTCCAGCGTGTAGCCGACGGCGAGTTTCGCCGCGATCTTGGCGATCGGGAAACCGGTCGCCTTTGAGGCGAGAGCGGACGAGCGCGAGACGCGCGGGTTCATCTCGATGACGACGAGCCTTCCGTCCGCAGGGTTGACGGCGAACTGCACGTTGGAGCCGCCGGTCTCGACGCCGATCTCGCGCAGCACCGCGATCGAGGCGTTGCGCATCATCTGATATTCCTTGTCGGTCAGCGTCAGCGCCGGGGCGACGGTGATCGAATCGCCCGTATGCACGCCCATCGGGTCGATGTTCTCGATCGAGCAGACGATGATGCAATTGTCCGCCTTGTCGCGGACGACCTCCATCTCATACTCCTTCCAGCCGAGCACGCTCTCCTCGATCAGCACTTCGGTGGTCGGCGAGGCGTCGAGGCCGGACTGGACGATCTCGTAGAATTCGGCGCGGTTGTAGGCTATGCCGCCGCCGGTGCCGCCCATGGTGAAGGACGGGCGGATGATGGCGGGCAGGCCGACATGGTCGAGCGCCTGGGCCGCGATCGCCATGCCGTGGCTGATGTAGCGCTGCTTGCGGTCGCCTTCGCCGAGGTTCCAGCGAGTCTCCAAGGCATCGAGCGCGGCGTCGAGATCGGCCGGGGCCTCGGCCTTGACCGCGGCGCGCTCGGCCTCATGCGTCTTGCGGTCGGTGTTCTTGACGTCGGTGGCGTTGGCCAGCATCGACTTCGGCGTTTCCAGGCCGATCTTCTTCATCGCCTCGCGAAACAGCGCCCGGTCCTCGGCCTTGTCGATGGCCGTGGCGTCGGCGCCGATCATCTCGACATTGTAGCGCTCCAGCACGCCCATGCGGCGCAGCGACAGAGCGGTGTTGAGCGCGGTCTGGCCGCCCATGGTCGGCAGCAGCGCGTCGGGCCGCTCCTTGGCGATGATCTTGGCCACCACTTCAGGCGTGATCGGCTCGATATAGGTGGCGTCGGCCAGTTCCGGGTCGGTCATGATGGTGGCCGGATTGGAATTGACCAGGATGACCCTGAAACCTTCTTCCTTCAGCGCCTTGCAGGCCTGGGTGCCGGAATAGTCGAACTCGCAGGCCTGGCCGATGACGATGGGGCCGGCCCCGATGATCAGGATCGACTTGATGTCAGTGCGTCTTGGCATGTCATGGTCCGTTCGGCGGGCGGCTTGCACAAAAAACCGGGACGGGAAGACCCGGCCGGTTGTGCTCGCGATTCTGGTATCAGGCTAGGAGGGCCTTATAGGGAAGAGTTTTGACTGATGTAACCCCGAAAATGAGGGATTGCGTGGGCTGCCCCAAACAAGCGCCTCGTTCCTTCGCGCCCCCCTCTGTCCTGCCGGACATCTCCCCCACGAGGGGGGAGATTGGACGTCGCGACCGCTTTCGCCAATTTTCGACGATGAAGGAACGGGGGAGGTGCCAGAACTACCAATCTCCCCCCGTGTGGGGGAGATGTCCGGCAGGACAGAGGGGGGCGCTGTCCTGCCGACGTCCGAAGAGTCCAGCTAATTCCCCAGCGCCAACGTATCCGTGATCTCAAAACGTTCCGACACCCCGACGCGGATCATGTTGAGGCTGCCTTCTTGGGTGAAGCGGAAGTCGCCGGGCGCGTCGGAGCTGGCCGGCTTGCCAGCGACGAAGGAGATGATGCGCGTGCCGCCGTCGGGCCAGGTGACCGTGACGTCGGTCTTGTCGGCGGTGCGCGCGACGCTGACCTTGCAGCGATCCATCGGCTGGCCGACATAGCGGGCGCAGGGAATCTCGTCGGCGGCAGAATCGGGCGGCTGTGACGGCGCGGCGTCCTGGACATCTCCTGAGGTTTCGGTCGCCGCCAGCGCCAAGCCATAGGCATCCTGCATCGCGGCGCGGCCGATTTCGGCGGCGGATTTCGGCATGCTTTCAGTTGCCGGGCCGGCGCCGCCCAACCGCGCCGTCAGGTCGGGTGGCGGCTGAGCAGAAGCGGCGGCCTCAGCGGCGGCTTCGGCCTCCGGCTTGCCCGCCTCATCGCCAGTGGAGGCAACCACCGGCGCATCGGCCGGTTTTGTCTCGCCTTCGACATAGGGGGCCGGATTGAGCGGGATGAGGTAGCGCGCCGGCGCCCATCCGCTCAGCTTCTGCTTGCCCGTGCTCTCGACCTTGCACCATTTGTAGCCGTTGACATCATTGCAGCCGAGATTGGTCACCCTGTCGCCGCCAATCAGCCGGGCCTCGACCTTGGCGACCGGCGATGCGGTGGTGCGGAGATTGAGAAGATCGTCCGGTGCCAGGCCGGTGACGATGGAGATGACGAGGTCCGGCGCCTCTTCGGCCATCTCTTCAGCCATAGTGGGGGCAAGGACCGGCCATGCCGCCATCAGTAGCAGAGCGGCAATCAGCGCATGCAGGGTTGTTCGGAGCGTAACTGTGCGCCTCATCATTTGGCCGTGCGCTGATACCATGCCGCGGCGAGTCGAGCCCGCCGCATGCCCGGCCGGTTTTATAAGGGACGACGCGCCGCCATGTAAGCCAGAAAATTCGACCGCCGTTTCCGCTCTGCCGGCTGTCACCCATGCCGGCCAATTCAGCCTGGAACGCAAGTGCGTTCAGCTGGACATGAACGCAAGTGCGTTCAGCCAGACATGAGCTTGGCTCAGCCAGACATAAATCCGGTTCTGAGCGCGTGGGCCCATTCCGGCCGTCCCGCCTGCTCGGCCTGTCTGGCGGCCGCCTCGTGGTCGTAGTCGACGGCGATGGCCTCGAAACGGTCGGGCTGGCCCGCGCCACCCAAGGTGACGATACCGTAGCGGGCGTGCGGCGAGCCCTGCTCGGAGACATGCGCGGGCGGCGTCGAATCATCATAGGCGGGGCAACCGATGCTGCCGGGATTGAAGATGACCGGACCATCGGGGATGCGGATCAATTCCGCCCGGTGGCTGTGGCCGCACAGTGCGATGCGGCAGGCGGGATCGAGCGGCTTCAGCCGGCGCCGGATCGCCGCCAGCGGCGCGCGCACCAACTGGCCATTGACGATCGTATCGAGCAGATATTTTTCGTCATGGTCGGGCCGGGCATGGAAGGCGATGACGCCGGGCGCGATCTCCAGGGTCAGCGGCTGGGCGAAGAGGACTTCGCGCTGCGCCTGTGTCAGCCGCTCCTGCGCATAGACGTCGGAGGGCCACATGGTGTCATCAGCGGGGTCGGCGGCGACGCGGCGGTCGTGGTTGCCGCGCACCGTCGGCAGGTTGAGCGCCTCCAGCCGCGCAAACGTCTCGCGCGGCCATAGCGGGCCGGAAACACTGTCGCCGAGATTGACGGTCAGGTCAGCACCACCGCGCCGGCGCAGGTCGTCAAGCACAGCGTCCAGCGCCAGCACATTGCCATGGATATCGGCGAGGACGGCGATGCGCATTTTTTGGCGGCTCCGTGGGAATGATTGGTCGGCAAGGCGAACCTTGCAGGATCTGGGTTCCTCGCCCCCGCAAAGCGGGGGAGAGGTGGCCGCGAAGCGGTCGGAGAGGGGGCTCTTTGCGCGTCGAGGAAAAACCCAATTTCTTTGAACGGTTGGGGGGCGTCAAGGTCCCCCTCTCCGTCTCGGCTTCGCCGAGCCACCTCTCCCCCGTTTCACGGGAGGCGAGGAACCCAAGTTCTGCGAGGGCGCAGGTACTTCGTGCCTAGGCGGGGATTTCGAGGTCGTGGCCGCCGACCGCCGGCAACGCCGGCTCAGCGCCGGCCGCGGCAATGACGCTGTCGAGCAGCCCGGGGAAGCGGGCGTCGAGGTCGGCGCGGCGCAGCGTGATCATGCGGTTGGTGCCGACCACTTCGGCGCGGGTGACACCGGCCTCGCGCAGTTTGGCCAGGTGATAGCTCAGATTGGTCTTCGAGCCGAAATCGAGGAACTGGCTGCAGTTCAGCGGCACACCCTGCTTGCTGGCGAGATAGCGCACGATGGCGAGCCGGGTCGGATCGCCGAGCACGCCGAGCACGACCGGCAGGCTGATCTGGTCCGTATTGGGGTGTGGCAAGGTCATGCCTCGAAACTAAGCACAGTCGGGGCCGATTTCAACGCGTCTGTCCTTCTGGTCCGTACACACTGTTTCTCCGTTTCGCGGCCCTGTTGGCCGACTGTGCTGACCGAATGCTGACATGGGGCTGTCAGGAGGGTTCAGCTATTTTCCGCTGGCTTCATTGACATGATGCCCGGTTATGTCCAATTGTTCAATAACCTTTGAACTAAGGACACCCCGCCATGGACAAGCGTCTCTTCTGGCTTGCGCTCGGATCGTTCACGATCTCGACCGAAGGCTTCGTCATCTCCAGCCTTCTGCCCGACATCGCGGTGGATGCCGGTATTTCCATTCCTCTGGCCGGCACGCTGATCACCGCCTTCGCGCTCGCCTATGCGGTCGGCACGCCGATCCTGGCGACGCTGACCGGCGAATGGGACCGCCGCCGCGTCATCCTGTGGACGCTGGTGTTCTTCGTGCTCGGCAACATCGCCGCCGCCTTGAGTTCCTCCTTCGAACTGCTGCTGATCGCGCGCATCGTCATGGCGCTGTCGTCGGGCCTGTTCGCCGCGACTGCGCAAGGAACCGCGGTGGCACTGGTCGATGACCATCACCGGGCGCGTGCCATCGCCGTCGTCGTCGGCGGCACCACTGTGGCCGTAGCCATCGGTGCGCCACTGGGCGCGCTCGTTGCCACCATTGCCGGCTGGCGCGGCACCTTCTTTGCCATCGCCGGCCTTGGCGCGCTTGCGGGCGCGATTCTGTGGTATCGGCTGCCGCAGGGTATCGTTGGCACCAGGCTGCCCTTGAAGCGCAGGCTGGCTGCCGCGCTGCGTCCCGGCGTGATGCCGATCCTGTTGACGACAGTGCTGGCGCTGATCGGCGCCTTCACCGTCTTTGCCTATGTCGCGCCGCTCGCCATCGAGGGCGGCGGGCTCAGCCAGATCGCACTGCCCGGCATGCTGCTCGCCTTCGGCGTCGGGGCCGTCATCGGCAACATTGGCGGCGGCCAGGCAGCCGACCGGTTCGGCGCGACCCGCACCGTCGGTTGGTCGCTGGCGCTGAGTGCCGGCATGCTGGTCCTGCTGTCGGCCATCCCGACCTTCCTGCCGCACCATATTGCCGGGCCGGCGCTGATGGCGATGATGGTGCCGTGGGGCATCGTCGGCTGGGCGTTCCCACCGGCGCAGGCGAGCCGCATCATCAAGCTGGCGCCCGATGCCGCCCCGATCGTGCTGTCGCTTAACGCCTCGGCGCTCTATCTCGGCGTCGCGCTGGGCGCCGTGGTCGGCGGTGCGGTGCTGCGCTACGGCGCGCCGGCCGATCTCGGCCTGGTCGCCGCGATCTTCCCGATCATCGGGCTTGGTGTCATGCTGGCTGGTCGGTGGGTGGCCCGGACGGTCGCCATGCCGGCTGAATAGAACCTTAAGACTTCGCTGCCGGCTCAGCTGGCCGGCGGCAGGTCAAAATCCAGCGCGGCGATCTCATCCAGCGCCGCGCGCAGCCTCTCCGCCTGTTCCTTGCCGGCCACGTCCTCGAAGCGTTGCTGGGCGATTTGCCAAAGCTTCATCGCTTCCTCGAGCTTGACGAGACCTTGCGGCGTCAGCCGCACGCGCTTGATGCGGCGATCCTCCGGATCGGCGAAGGTCTCGACATAGCCGTCGCGGATCAGCGGCTTCAGCGTATGGCCGAGCGCCGACAGGTCCATGATCAGCGAGGCGGCAATGGCGCCCATCGCCGGTTCGTTGCCGATATGGATCTGGTAGAGGAGGCCTTGCTGCGTGGCCTTCAGTCCCGAAGGCGCCATCACATCATCATAAAACTGGCCGAGCTTGCGCGCCGCGCGCCGCAGCGCGGCGTTGTTGCAAAGCGTGAGGCCGGGCAGGGTATCCTTCGACATCATGGGTCCTTGCGCCGGCGAACAATGTCCGGCTGCTCTCCGTCAAATAATCCTCGCTTCGATCATTGACAAGATAGTGGCATATACCTACTTCGCAGTTAGTGGCATATACCACTAAATAAAATCAGATAGCTTTCCGGCAGGGCGAGTCAGATGACCACGGCGCCGGCGGTCGAAACGAACAACTTAAACAGAAGGAACAGCACAATGAGTGGACAGAGCAACAAGGGCACGGCGGTCGTCACCGGCGCTTCGGCGGGCATAGGCGCGGTCTATGCCGACCGGCTGGCGGGGCAGGGCTATGATTTGGTGCTGGTGGCGCGGCGCGCCGACCGGCTCGAGGAACTGGCGGAGAAGCTGCGCTATGCCTACGACCGCAAGGTCAGCGTGATCAGCGCGGATCTGGCCGATGACAATGACGTGCGCCGCGTCGAGCAGGCCATATCAGCCGACGACAGCGTGACGCTGCTGGTCAACAATGCCGGGCTTGGCGGCCAGTCCGTGGTGGCAACTGCTGATGCGAACGCTGCCGAACGCATGATCAAGGTCAATGTCATCGCACTGACGCGCCTGACCCGTGCCGTGCTGCCGGGGCTTCTCGCACGCAACCGCGGCGCCATCGTCAACATCGCCTCGGTGCTTGCCTTCGACACCTCGTTCGGCGGCATCTACAGCGGTACCAAGGCCTATGTCGTCAACTTCACCGAAGCCCTGCACCGTGAAGTCGCCGGCACTGAGGTGAGGGTGCAGGCGGTGCTGCCGGGCGCGACCCGGACCGATTTCTGGGAACTTTCCGGCGGCGATATCGATACGCTTCCGAAGGAGATCATCATGACGGCCGACGATATGGTCGATGCAGCGCTTGTCGGCCTGGCCAGGGGCGAAGCCGTCACCGTGCCGGCGCTTGCCGATGCGGCCAAGCTGGACACTTTCCTCGGTGCCCGGCAGGTCTTCTTCGGCAGCCTGCACGCCGACAAGCCGGCCGCGCGCTACGCGGCTTGAGCTGGCAAGGCTTGGGTTCCTCGCCCCCACGGATGTGGACGGATGTGGGGGAGAGGTGGCTCGGCGAAGCCGAGACGGAGAGGGGGAATGGCGCGACGGTGACCAAATTCTAAAAGGCACCCGCCCTACGAAGCCCCCTCTCCGACCGCTTCGCGGCCACCTCTCCCCCATTTCATGGGGGCGAGGAACCCCGGTTCTGCAAGGCCGTGCCTCAGGCCGTCCGCCACATCGGGATGATCGATGCGGCAAGCACCAGCGCCAGCACGATGTTGAGCGCGCGCCATTGCCGCTCGGTCTTGAGCAGCCGGGCAAGCAGCATGCCGGCCACGCACCACAGCGACAACGAGGCGGCGGCGGCGAGGCCGAAGGTGACGCCTAGCAGCAACGCAAGCTGCATCGGCCCGCTGGCCAGCGCCGCGAACGAGGCCGCGGCGCCCAGCCCCATCGCCCAGCCCTTCGGGTTCATCCATTGAATGCCGGCGCCGCCGAGAAAGCTGTTCGGTCTGGCCATGGTCACATCCAGATTGGGCGGTCCGCTGCGGCCCATCTTGATCGCCAGCCAGACGAGATAGAGCGAGCCGATGACCTTCATCGCCAGTTGCAGCGAGGGCACGGCAAGCAGCAAGCCGGCGAGCCCGGCCGCCGCGGCACCGGTCACGGTGGCGAGGCCGGCGGCGCTGCCGACCAGCAAAGGCACGGAACGGCGAAAGCCGAACTGGGCGCCGGACGCGGTCGACAAGGTCGTGGCGATGCCGGGCGTTGTGGTGGCAACGATGGCAAACAGGATGAGCGGGATGATGGACTCGAGCATGCGGCTTCCTCTGTTCGGAAGTTGCCATCGTAGCCGTGCACGAACTTCAGTAAATGCAATGTTTGCCATGGTTAGCATTAGCAGTCATAATGCATGTCATGATCCGAAATCTCGATATGGCACTGATCCGCACCTTCGTGACCGTCGCCGACAAGGCCAGCATGACGGCGGCCGCAAATGCGCTGCACCTCACGCAGGGTGCTGTCAGCCAGCAGGTCAAGCGGCTGGAGGATGCGCTCGGTTCCGGCCTATTCGAGCGCGACCGGCGCGGCTTGCGGCTGACGCATGCCGGCGAACAGCTGTTCGGCAAGGGAAAGCGGCTGCTGGCCTTGAATGACGAAATCTGGGCCGAAATGGCGGGCACCCCGGTCGCCGGGCAGGTGCGCCTCGGTGTGCCCTACGACCTTGTCGGCACCTTGCTGGCACCGGTGCTGAAGACCTATGCCGAGACCTATCCGCAGGTCGAAATATCGCTGGTCTGCGCCTCGTCGCCAGAGCTGACCGCTGCCCTCGCGGCCGGGACCATCGACCTTGCGGTGATCGAGGAACGCGTCGGCCCCTCGGCCGGCGAGTGCCTTGCCATCGACCGGCTGGTCTGGGTCGGCGCCAAGGGCGGCGTTGCCCGGGCCAAGCGGCCGTTGCCGGTCTCGATCGTCGCCGACACCTGCGCCTTCCGACCGGCGGTGCTGGCGGCGCTCAGCGAGCATGGGCTGGAATGGCGCACCGTGTTCGAAAACGGTAATATCGACGCGACGACGACGACGGTCCGCTCCGACCTCGCGGTCACCACATGGCTCGCCTCCACGGTGCCGGCCGATCTCGACATATTGCCGTTTGACTCCGGCCTGCCGCCATTGCCGAATTTCTCGATCAACCTGCATTTGCCGAGACTCGGAGTCGGGCCGGCAGCGCAGGAATTCGCGCGCCACATCCGCGATGGGCTGGCGCGGCGGCCGCAGGCGGCTTGAACGCCTCGCTCCAGCTTAGCGCCATGTCTCGGCAGTTCTACTTCCAGTTCTTGCGCCGCTCGAGTTCGGCTTCCGATGGCTCTCCCGTGACAAAGGAGCCGACCTTGATTTCGCCCGCGCGCTCGTAGGTCGCCATGATGACGCCGGTGCTGGAGACCTGCGACTTGACAAGCTTGAAGGCGGCCGGCATCGCGCTATCGCCGAACAGTCGTTTGCCCTTGCCCAGCAATAGCGGAAAGATCATCAGCCGGATCTCGTCGATCAGCCCGTTGGCGAGCAAGGTCTGGATCAGATTGCCCGATCCCTGGATGAGCAGGTCAGGTCCATCCTCCTGCTTGAGGCGGCGCAGCGTCGCGACGATATCCGGTCCAAGCGACTGCGTGTTCTGCCAGGTGAGGGTGTCAGGCCGATGCGTCGCCACATATTTGGTCGCGGGGTTGAAGGCGTCCGCGATCGAATCTTTCTGATACGGCCAGTACGCGGCGAAGATGTCGTAGGTTCTGCGGCCAAGCAGCAGGGCGAAGGGCTTGGAGAAGAGTTCATCCATTGCCGCGCCCGCCACCTCGTCAAAGTAATGAAACGTCCAGCCGCCGAACTTGAAGCCGCCGACAGGATCCTCTTCCGGACCGCCGGGCGCCTGCATGACGCCATCGAGGCTGACGAATGTCGCTGCGATGATCTTTCTCATTGTCTGCTCCCTTTAACTCAATCCACGCCGCTGCGGCGGGACTTCAGCCCAAGGACGGGCGAGTGCTCATCGGTCCGACAGGACATGCGAAATTTGGCAAACCACCGTCATTTGCGCGGCCTGGCGTCGAGATTTTTCGATGAAAACCAGACATCGCCGAAGATTGCGGTGGCCGTGCGGTCCGGCGCCTTGTCCTCCACCAGCCAGATCGAGCGGCTGAGTGCGGCCTGCTCGTGCGTCGGGATCGTCGCCGCAGGGTCCGCAACCGAGGCGCCGACACAGGGAATGAACCACGAGCGCATGAACGGATCGCAAGCGAATCCCTTTTCGGTGCGGGTCACCATTACCGCCAGAGGGACACGCTCGGCTGGGCGCCAGGGAAAGATCATGCGGGCGCCTGGTCGCAGCGCCTTCAGCCATCCGGCCGGCGGTGCGGCCACACCGGCATTGACATAGATGATGTCGGATGGCGGCAAGGGCATCGTTACCGCATTGCCATGGACGACGGTCACATTGCCATAGGCTTCGAGATTTTTCCGCGCGAGATCGGCCAGCTTTTCATCGAGTTCGAAAGCGGTGGCGGTGCCGCCTGGTGAAACCAGTCTGGCCAGCACCGCGGTGTAGTAGCCGGTGCCGGCGCCGATATGAGTAACCGCTTCGCCGGGTTTCGGCGCCAGCTTTCCGATCCACATGGCGTGCAGGAACGGCTCGCCATTGTTGATGCCCTTGTCGGCATCGAGCGCTACCAGCACATTCTGGTAGATGTGCGCCGGATCGGCGCTCGGTGTGGTGATCTTGCCGTTGCCGGCGATGATCGTCCATGGCCCGGGACCTAGAAACGCTTCGCGCGGCACCTCGGCGAAAACCGCCTCCAGGCGAGGATCGGGCGAGCCGGCATTGGCCGTCATCAGCCGCGCGTAGAACTTCCTGATGTCTTCGATCCCGGCCATGATGCCGGAAAAGATAGCGCGGATCGCCGATTTGTCGCGGGACTACCCTCTGCGCGGAGGGAGTGATCGATGTCTCGGCGCGGCGGAGCTCAGCCGATCCCGAACATGGCGTCGTAGAGCAGTTTGAAGTTAAGCGACAGGATGACCGCCGCGACCACCCAGGCAAGAGCAGCGACGCCGCGCGGAATGGCGAGGTTGCCCATCTTCTTCTTGTCGGAGACGAATTGCACCAGCGGAATGACCGCGAAGGGCAGCTGCATCGACAGGATCACCTGGCTGAACACCAGCAACTGGCCGGTGCCCTTCTCGCCATAGAGCGCGGTGACGACCACCACCGGGACGATGGCGAGGCCGCGCGTCAAAAGACGGCGCGCCCAGTTGGGGATGCGCAGGCGCAGAAAGCCTTCCATGACGATCTGGCCGGCCAGCGTCGCCGTCACCGTCGAGTTGAGGCCGGAAGCCAGCAGCGCCACCGCGAACAGGATCGAAGCGATGCCGAGGCCGAGCAGCGGCGACAAAAGCTCGAAGGCCTGGCCGATCTCGGCGACGTCATGGTGGCCGGTGTTGTGGAAGGCGACCGCTGACACGATCAGGATCGAGGCGTTGACGAACAGCGCCAGCATCAGGGCAATGGTCGAGTCCGTCGTTGCCCATTTGATGGCGTCGCGCTTGCCCTTGTCGGTGCGTTCATAGGCGCGGGTCTGCACGATCGAGGAGTGCAGATAGAGATTGTGGGGCATGACGGTGGCGCCGATGATGCCGATGGCGATGTAGAGCATCGCCGGATTGGTGACGATCTCCGACGACGGCACGAACATCGCGTGCAGGATCGAGCCGGCCGGTGGGGCGGCGACGAAGATCTGGATGGCAAAGCAGCTGAAGATGATGATCAAAAGCGCGATGACGAAGGCCTCGAGATAGCGGAAGCCCTTGTTCATCAAGAGAAGCACGAGGAAGGCGTCGAGCGCCGTCAGTATCGCGCCGCCGATCAGCGGAATGCCGAACAGAAGCTGCAGCGCAATCGCGGTGCCGATGACCTCGGCCAAGTCGCAAGCGATGATGGCCAGTTCGCAGGCGATCCACAGCACGAAGTTGACCGGACGGGGATAGTAGGCCCGGCAGGCCTGGGCAAGGTCGCGGCCGGTGGCGATGCCGAGCCGTGCCGCCAGCGCCTGCAGCAGGATCGCCATCAGGTTAGACAGCATGATGATGAACAGCAGCGTGTAGCCGAACTGCGCGCCGCCGGCGAGGTCGGTCGCCCAGTTGCCGGGGTCCATATAGCCGACCGACACCATGTAGCCAGGGCCTATGAAGGCGAACAGGCGACGGAACCAGATACCCGAATTCGGCACGGCGATGGAGGAATTGACTTCGCGCAGGCTGGGCTGTTCGTCTTCCTCGGGCCTGGCGAAGCGCCATGAGGAGCGGGGAACTGTGGCTTCGACGTCGGACATGAAGGAGGGCTTTCCGCGAGACTGGTCCATATGGCGTTAAGGTATGCCATGGCTCAACATTATGCAATATGCTATATTTCATTGTTCGTGCTTTTATCTGGTAGCCGCTGGGGCAATCGAGGACGCCGGTTGCACCTGCAAATAAACGGCCTGAAGAATCAAAGCCCGTGCTATGAAGCAGCAACGGCTAAAACTCCGAGGAGGAGCGCATATTGGCGCTGAAGAACAGACCGGTCCCGCGCGAGCCATTGCCTGACGCCGATGTTCATTCGGAGGGATTCCGGCAGACGCGCGAAGCGCGCCGCAGCGCGCTGGTCGAGGATTATGTCGAGCTGATCGCCGACCTGATCGAGGACGGCAACGAGGCCCGCCAGGTCGACATCGCCGCACGGCTCGGCGTCGCCCAACCGACCGTGGCCAAGATGCTGACCAGGCTGTGCGCCGACGGGCTGGTGTCGAGAAAGCCCTATCGCGGCGTGTTCCTGACCGATGCCGGCCGCAAGGTCGCGGAGGAAAGCCGCATCCGCCACCAGACCGTGGAAGCTTTTTTGCGCTCGCTTGGTGTCAGTGCGGAGACAGCGCGCATCGATGCCGAGGGGATAGAGCACCATGTCAGCGCCGAGACACTGGAAGCGTTTCGTAAAGCGATGACGGCGCCGCGCTGAGCCGCACCCGCCGCCGGATTTCCCGAGCCGCCGGAACCCCTCGCACGCTAAGGACGTTGCTTGTTGACACCCGCGCAAGTCGCGCGGCAAGGGAGGAAGCGATGGGCGTTGAACAGGCACCGACCGCAAAGGGCAAGCAGGCGGCGAAGGGACTGAAACAGGCGGCGGCAAGCGATGAGCGCAAAACCGAGGCCGAAACCGGCCATCCGCTGAAAAAGGGCGCGGCGCGTTTCGAGGAACGTTCGAAGAGTTCCGACGCCAAGAGCGCCGGCGCCAAGCAGAAAGATTAGACTCGCTGAGGGCAGCACCGCTTGGCCCTCCGCTATGGCTCCGGGCGTTCGGGTCCTTTGAAAGGTCCAGTGGACCTTTCAATTTGCCTGCGGCAAACCGGTCCCTCACTCCCTGACATCCTGCACCCAGCTGCGCGGGTGGCCGTCGACGCGGAACTGGAAGATGAAATAGGGCGGAATGCAGGTGCCCTTGCCGGCTTTCGCTTCCGCCAGATCGTCATAGCCTGATGTGCAGATATAGTCCTCGCGGCAGGGATGCGCCTTGTCGCAGGCGCGCAGGCCGGCGGTCTTGGTGAATTCCCTGGTGCAGAATTTGTGGTCCTTGCCCGAGGCGACGCAGTCGTTGAAGCCGGTCTTGGCGAGACGGCCGCAGGTCGCCTCGCCGGGCAGCTTGTCGCAGCTCGCCTTGCGCAACATGCCGCCGGGAAAGCCACCGGTCTTCTGTTCGGGATTGTCGTAGCGCTGGCGCGCAGCACCGTAGCCGGCGAGCTTGACCGCTGGCTTCTTGTCACGAGCCGGATCGATGGCACAGGTCTTGGCGGTGGCTGGCGACAGGCGGCAATACTGGTCGTTGCCCCAGGTCGACATTTTGATCTCGCCGAACTCGACGGGATCACCGACCGCCGTGCCGGCCTCGCTGACGCAGGTGCCGAAGCCCGGATGGATGGCGCTTTCATGGACGCCGGCGCAGCGCAGGCCTGCGCCGCAGCTCCAGTTCTTGAAGCTCAAATCCTCGCCGCGATAGCAGATCGAGCCCCAGCCATCGTAAAGGTCGGTGCCCTTCAGCGCCTCGGCATATTTCGCGTCCGGATGGGCGGCGAAGCCGCGCGTAAAGTCCGGGTGGCCGCCGGCGGCGAATTGTTCGACGATGGCGCGGCGGCGCGGGAGGTCGGCGAAAAAGACGGCGGAGCCAGGCACGAAGACGGCGTTGCGGCGTGGCTCGCTCGCCGGATCGGCGCCGGTGTAGTGGAAGCCGGCAATGCCATGCGTCTGGTGGCAGCCGGTGCAGCTCATTTCGTTGAGCCGCAATTCGAAGCCGGCCACCGACCTGATGGTGGCGAGCGTGTTGCCTTTGGCGACGTAGTCCTTCAGTGCCTTGTCGATGTCGGCGTCGTCGACCAGCTCATGGGCGATGTTGTTCTGCGACCGGCTGAGGCCGCCGGGCGCGACGGAAACGGCGCTCTTGGCCAGGAACTTCTCGTCGATGACCAGCCGGCCATGGTCGAGGTCGTAGATGTTGCGGTCGGTGAGCAGCCATCTGGCGAAGGACGGCTTGTCGGCCAGCACGGTGGCGCGGTCGATCTGGTTTTCCATCTTCGCTTCGTAGAAGCTGGACGTGGCCGGATCCCATTTGAAGATCTTCAAGAGATATTCGGCATGGCCGCCGAAATCACGCCGTGTCGAGGCAGACAGGCGCAGCACCTGCATGTTGAGTTCGAGCCGCATGATCTGCGAGGCGTTCAGCATGGCGCCGGAGAGCGGCCCTTCGTCGGAACGCAGCCAGGCGGCAAGCTGGCCGGGGGGCAGGTCCTGTTTCCCGGCAGCCAGCCAGCGCTGGGCGATTTCGGCGCAGGACACATCGGTGGCGCGCGGCAGGTCCTTCGAGGCGCGGGCTTGTGCCTGGCGGGGCTTGGCGTTGAACACCAGGCTCATCGTCAGCGGCAGGCGCGACGAGATGCGCTGGCTTGCCTTGCCCTTGGCTGGCTTTTCCGCGACCGAATAGTGGAAGCGGTAGATCAGCCGGATCTCGCCGCATTCGGTGTGGCCGAGATAACCGCGGTCCATGCGGTTGACGACGCCGGTCAGGTCCAGCGTCGAGCCGTGGTCGTCGATGTATTTCGGATTGAATTTCTGGCTGGTGTCCTTCGACCCGGCCATATCAGCGACATAGGGGTCTGGACTGGTCTTCGGTTCGTCGGCGATCTGCTGTTTAACCGTGTCGCGCACTGTGGTCAGCGCCGGCACCGAAAATAGGCCGCGATTGTCGACCTCGCGGGTGAGGCCGAGTGCGGGTCCGAGCAGGCGGCTGATCGACAGTCCGCCGCGCTCGAGCGCCTGCAAGGTGGCGGGATCGGTGACGGCAACGCTGGAATCGAGCGTGACGGCACGGGCGGACCCGATACTGAAACAAGTCAATGCCGTCAGCAACAGCAGGAATTGGCCGATCGTCCGCAAGCGCCCCTCGCTTCCCAGAGAAACGGACATTAACGGTCTTCGATAGTCTCGGCCATGGGGACGATTGCAACGCCCAACGAACTTGGCCGCAAGGCGACCCGTGTCGCCAAAAAGGCCACCGAAAAATGCTGTGACTTGGCGCAACCATTGGGATAATTGTTGTTGCCCCGGAGCAACGGGGAGGTTTGCAGCGCGAGGAGTTGCCATGCTCTGGAAGGGTCGTCGTCAGAGTGACAATATCGAGGACGCCCGCGGCGACAGCGGCGGTGGCGGGCTCGGTGGCGGCAGCCCTGGCCAGTTCCGCATTCCGATCGGCGGCCGCACCGGTGGCGGCGGCAGCATCTTCCTGGTTATCCTGGTGGTGCTGGCCGGATGGTATTTCGGCTTCGATCCGTCGACGATCCTGGGTGGCGGCGACGGCGGCCTGCTGCCGGGCGGCGGCGGCCAGATCACCGACAACAGCGGCGGTGGCCAGGATAGCGGCGCGGGTACGCCCGCCAGTGACGAGATGAAGCAGTTCGTGGCGACCGTGCTGGCCGAGACCGAGGATACCTGGACCGGCATCTTCAAATCGCAGGGGCTGACCTATCAGGACCCGAAGCTGGTGCTGTTTTCCGGCCAGGTCCGCTCGGCTTGCGGCTTTGCCTCCGCGGCGGCCGGACCGTTCTATTGTCCCGGCGACCACAAGGTCTATCTCGACATGACCTTCTTCCAGCAGCTTGATCAGCAATTCGGCGCCTCGGGTGAATTCGCCCGGGCCTATGTGGTCGCGCATGAGATCGGCCACCACGTGCAGAACCTGACCGGCATCATGTCCAAGTTCAACCAGATGCGGCAAAGCATGGGCGAGGTCGAGGCCAACCAGATGTCGGTGCGCATCGAGCTTCAGGCCGACTGCTTCGCCGGCGTGTGGGCGCACTACACTGCGCAGAAAGGCATATTGGAGCAGGGCGACTTCGAAAGCGCGCTGAACGCGGCCAAACAGATCGGCGACGACACGCTGCAGAAGAAGATGCAGGGCTATGTCGTGCCGGAAAGCTTCAACCATGGCACCTCACAGCAGCGACAGACCTGGCTGACGCGTGGCTACAAGAGCGGCAAGCTTTCGGATTGCAACACGCTGAGCGGCCCGATCTGACGAGACCGTTTGGAAATTCTACTCTGGCGGCCATCTGATGGCGTTTTCTCGCCTGAGCGGATTTCGAAAAAGCGATCTCGGGCACGTGCCTTTCCTCCACTGATCTGCCGGCGAAGGCGCCGCCAGGTGATGTCAGGATGAAAGAATCCGGCCTGTTCCCTTATTGTTCCTTGCATCGGGCTCGCCTATAAGGTGCGTCCGCCTGCGCCCCAGGGCGAGCAGAGGAGCTTGACCCATCATGATCGACCCCAAAACCGCCAGACGGGGCCTTGCGCTCGTCTTCACCACGCTGCTGCTCGACATTATCGGCTTCGGGATGATCATGCCGGTGCTGCCGGCCTATCTCAGGGAATTGACCGGGGTCAGCATCAGCGGGGCGGCGATCGAAGGCGGCTGGCTGTTCTTCGTCTATGCGGCGATGCAGTTCTTCTTCGCGCCCATCATGGGCGGCTTGAGCGATCGGTTCGGACGGCGGCCTATCCTGCTCGCTTCCGTGCTGACGTTTTCCATCGACAACCTGATCTGCGCCGTCGCCTGGTCTTATCCCATGCTGTTCATCGGGCGCGTGCTGGCCGGCATTTCGGGCGCCAGCTATTCGACGACATCCGCCTTCATCGCCGACATCTCGAACGATGAGAACCGGGCGAAGAATTTCGGCCTGCTCGGCATCGCTTTTGGCGTCGGCTTCGTCATCGGGCCGGTCCTGGGCGGGCTGCTCGGCACATTCGGGCCGCGCGTGCCGTTCTATTTCGCCGCCGGGCTCGCCTTCGTGAATTTCCTGATCGCGCTGTTCCTGTTGCCGGAAACGCTTGACGACAAGCACCGCCGCCGCTTCGAGTGGAAACGCGCCAACCCGGTCGGCACGCTCCTCCAGATGCGCCAATATCAGGGCATCGGCTGGATCGGGCTTGTCTTCTTCCTGATGACGCTCGGACACATGATGTATCCGGCGGTCTGGTCGTTCGTTTCCAATTATCGCTATGGCTGGAGCGAGCAGCAGATCGGCTTCTCGCTCGGCGCCTTCGGTCTGTGCGGCGCGATCGTCATGGCGACGGTGCTGCCGCGCGTGATCCCCCGGCTTGGCGAGTGGAGGACGGCGGTCATCGGTCTTGCCTTTACGGCACTCAGCGCCTTCGGCTACGCGTTCGCGTCGCAAGGCTGGATGATCTATGCGGTGATCGTCTTCGGCTGTCTCGAAGCGCTGGCCGATCCGCCGCTGAGGAGCCTCGCCGCCGCCAAGGTGCCGCCTTCCGCGCAAGGCGAACTGCAGGGCGCGATGACCTCGATCTTTTCGATCACCTCGATCATCACGCCGCTGCTCTATACGGCGATCTTTTCCTGGTTCACCGGGCCAAGCGCGCCCGTGACCTTCGGCGGCGCGCCCTATCTGGTTGGCGCGTGTTTCCTGATGCTGGCGCTCATCGTCTTCGTCACCAAAGTGGCCAGGCCGGTCGCGCGCACGAATGTCACCACCGGCGTTGCGGAAGATGGCGCGCAGGTGTGAGTCACGACAGCCGCATAGCGAAGGCCGGCCGGTGGTGTAGGCATTTCAGATACGTTTGCTGTGATGCGCTAATCGTGCCTGACGCTTGCGCCGCCCCTCATTGCCCTGCCGGGCATTTCTCCCCGTAAAACGGGGAGAAAGAAGCCTGCGCCGAAGCTTTCGCCAATTTTAAACGTGCAGAGAAATGCGCCGAGATCGCGGCAAGCTCCCTTCTCCCTGTTCACGGGGAGAAGATGCCGGCAGGCAGATGAGGGGCAGCGCTAACGGATCGAGTTAAGCCCGCTCGGCGAGCAATTCCTCGCCGCGCTTTTCGCGGATCAGGTTGACGAAGCGGCGGAACAGATAGTGCGAATCCTGCGGGCCGGGCGAAGCCTCGGGGTGATGCTGGACCGAGAACACCGGCCGGCCGGTCAGCGTGATGCCGCAGTTCGAGCCGTCGAACAGCGATACGTGGGTCTCCTCGACGCCGGACGGCAGCGAGTCGGCATCGACGGCAAAGCCGTGGTTCATCGAGACGATCTCGACCTTGCCGGTGGTGTGGTCCTTGACCGGATGGTTGGCGCCGTGATGGCCCTGATGCATCTTGGCGGTCTTGCCGCCCAGCGCCAGCGCCAGCATCTGGTGGCCAAGGCAGATGCCGAACACCGGAATGTCGGTCTTCAACAGGTCCTGGATGACCGGCACGGCATAGTCGCCGGTGGCTTCCGGATCGCCGGGGCCGTTGGAGAGGAAGATGCCGTCCGGCTGCATGGCGAGAATCTCCTCGGCGCCGGTCTTGGCCGGAACCACGGTGACCTTGGCCCCAAGGCCGGCGAGCAGGCGCAGGATGTTGCGCTTGACGCCATAGTCGATGGCAACGACATGCATTGTCGGGTCGGCCTGTTCGCCAAAGCCTTCGTTCCATACCCAGGGTGTCTCGCGCCAGACCGATGACTGGCCCGACGTGACCTCCTTGGCGAGGTCGAGCCCAATCAGGCCAGACCACGCAGCGGCGCGCCGCTTCAGATCGTCGAGGTCGAATACGCCATCGGGCGAATGCGCGATGACGGCGTTGGGCATGCCCTTTTCGCGGATCAGCGCGGTCAGCGCGCGGGTGTCGATGCCCGACAGAGCGACGATGCCGCGCTTCTTCAGCCACTGGTCGAGACCGGTGCCGGCACGGTAATTGGACGGGTTGGTGACATCGGCCTTGAACACGGCGCCCACAGCGCCGGCGCGGGCGACCGGGTTGAGGTCCTCGATGTCCTCGTCATTGGTGCCGATGTTGCCGATATGCGGGAAGGTGAAGGTGACGATCTGGCCGGCATAGGACGGGTCGGTGAGGATTTCCTGGTAGCCGGTGAGCGCCGTATTGAAGCAGACTTCGGCGACGGCAGAGCCGGTAGCGCCGAGACCGCGACCTTCGATGACGGTGCCGTCGGCCAGCACCAACAGCGCGGTCGGCTTTTCCGTTGCCCAGGCGGGCGTCATCTCGGCCATGGCGGCACTCCTATCAGGCTACGCGCTTCCATAGGCCCGGCGGGCCATTCGCGCAGCAAACGGCGCGAAGCGGCGAATTCGCGGCCTCCACGCACACAAGCTTCAGTTCATGCAAGGCCCAGTACATAGGGGAAGGGGGCAGGGCGGTCAATGATCATGCGAAATGCGGCTTCGATTTATTTCATCAAGCAATATCAGAGGCTTGCCTTGGCACATCAGGGTTTGCGTTGACTCTCACCCGGCGCTATTGTCCGCGCCGATCGAAGGAGACTGCACCATGCGCGGCAAAATCGCCGAATCCCTGAAGAGCGCGATGAAGGCGCAAGACAAGCACCGGCTGCCGACATTGCGGCTGATCCAGGCCGCCATCCACGACCGCGACATCGCCAATCGCGGTTCGGGCAAGGGGCCGGCCAGCGACGAGGAGATCCTGCAGATCCTGGCCAAGATGGTGAAGCAGCGCGAGGAATCGGCAAAGGCGTTCGAAGACGGCAAACGGCCGGAATTGGCCGCGCAGGAGCGCGGCGAGATGGAGATCATCCGAGATTTCCTGCCGGCGCAGCTTGACGATGCCGCCATCACCACGGCGGCGCGCGAGGCGATTGCGGCGACGGGCGCGGCCAGCCAGAAGGACATGGGCAAGGTGATCGCCGCGCTGAAGCAGAAATATTCCGGCCAGATGGATTTCGGCAAGGCGAGCGGTATCGTCAAGGGGTTGCTGCAGTAAGGGCTGCTGCCCATCTCTGTAGCGGGGCGGAAAAATCGGCTGTCCTGCGGCTGTCCGTTATACCGAAGGTAGAGCCTCATTCGACCGGGCGCTTCCCGAATCCAAGTCCGGGAACTGGAACTCGGATGCCGCCGAGATGTTTATCCGTCATGCAACCGGAGAGATGTCATGGCTGAGAACGAAACCCACTACGAAACCGGTGCGACGAAGTATCCGGCAAAGACCGATGCCGACGCATCCGATGAATTCTCCCAGGATGCGGCCGGCAACAAGAAGCCTGCCGGCGGAGTGGGGCTCACCCGTCGGATGGGCGAAGTGGAAGACCGAACCCACCAGTCGGACGGACAGAACCCGCCGAGGCAAGCCACGCCGGGTACCGCGATGGAAAAGGCGTCCGGCGCCAGTCCGGCGGTCGCCGGGCGTTTGAAGGGTACCAAGGCTCCGAAGATCAGGCGGCAGCAGCGCTAAGCCGAACCGAGCCACTTGGCGAGAAGACTGTTCGACGCCTTTCGGAACGATCCCGTCGCTTTGCCATTATCAGCACGAGGGCAGGCCCGGACAGGCAGCGCCGTGAGGCAGCGACGCGCCACTTCCTCATCCGGGCGACAACACGAACATTCCGGAGGAAGCGATGACTGGACGCAGAACCCACGATCAACAAATTCGCATCATTGAAGAGGCGGAAAACACAAAGAACGCCGGCAAGGATTTCGATGCGAAGGCGGATCTGAAACGGTCGGCGGCGGAACGCGAAGCGCTGCGGAAGGGATCGGAGATAAGAACCGACGCACCTGATCTCGTCGATCCCGACGACCGCAACATCCTCCGGGGCAAGAACCAGGAGAGCGTCCATCACAAGAACCGTGCTGACGACTAGGCACCCATCGTGAGACGTTTTGGCATAGATTGGAGGCAGGCCATGGCACGCGGCAGCAAGAAACACATCGGAGCAGGTTCGCAGGGAAAGGGTTCTGGCGCAGGCGCCATGACCGAAACGCCAAAGGATAAGCTCGAAGAAAACAAGGTTCTATCCAATCGCGACAAGGCACAGCATTCCCGAGAACGCGGCTTGGATTCCAGACAGGTCGCGACCGAGCAGCGCCAGGATCACGCCGCCAACCGGTTGCGGGATTGACGCCCGACAGGGCACCACCTTGGCACGGCTGGCTTGGCACGGCTGGGAATCGCCGGAATCGTTGCCCTCGCTATTTGACGCCGATGCTTTCGGGCCAGAGCGCCTGGATTTCCTTCGGCAGCGCATCGCGAACCTTGGCCGATTGGCCAAGATCAATATGCCGTGCAAGAACGCGGAAGACCGTGCGGGCTGCATCCTCGGGATCGACGGGGCGGATCGATTTTAATTCCTCGTCGATCTGCTGCGAGAAGTCTTCCAGCGAGCGCGTTTTGTCTGGCTCAGCTGCAGGCCGGTAGTGATCGTAATAAGCGCCGCGCACCAGCAGCGGCAGTTCCGCCCCAAGCTTCGCCGCAAGTCCGATCTGCAGCCTGTCCCTTAAGGTCCGCAAGACCGCGCCCAATATGTGCCATGCAACCCGCCGATCCGGGCCGTGATCGTCCATGATCTCATCGAGCCAGATGTTCGTTGTCTGCAGCGTCCTGTCGAAAACCTCCAAACCGGTAGCGCTCATTATCGCCTCCTCGTTCATTCATGCCTGGTTTCGAAACGATGCTCGGGGGCAATCGTTTCGCTATCCGTTGAGAAAATTTCTCCGGCGGTCGAGATCTGCTTGTCGGCGGAATCCGGGAACGCTCTCGATTGCGCCGGAACCCGCCCGACAGAAATCGCTCCTCAACTGGCGCCCAATGGCCGCGCAGCCGGGCAAGCGCGGAACACAAACTGAAGCTGCTGTTTCCAAATGCGAGGAATGGCGGTGACCGCTGTCCCGCCGGAGAGATCCGCAATCGCTGCCATCAGGTCGTTAGGCTGAGACCTCAAGCACGATCTTGCCGCGCACATGCTCGTTTTCCAGCCGTTCCTCCGCCCTGGCGACCTCTCCAAGAGGATAGATAGCTTGCACGAAGGGGATGACCTTGCCGGCGTCGATGAGATGGCCGATCTCCGCGAGATGTGCCGCATTCGGCTCGGCCAGATAGGAGACGCCACGCGCCCGATGCAAGTTTGCCTTTTCCTGCGAAGGTTGGGAAAGCGTGGAAACGAGCGCCCCTCCTGGCTTGAGCACATCCCAGGAGCGGTCCTGCGTGTCGCCCGCGACAAGGTCGAACACCAGATCGACCTTATCGACGACCTCTTCGAAACGCTGATCCTTGTAGTCGATCGTCTGATCTGCGCCGAGCTCGCGGACAAAAACGATGTCCTCGGCGGAAACGGTTGTCGCGACGAACGCGCCCGCGGCCTTGGCCAACTGGATCGCCAGATGACCAACGCCGCCGGCGCCGCCATGGATGAGAACCCTTTGCCCGGATTTGAGGCCGCCATGATCGAACAGGCCCTGCCAAGCAGTGATGCCCGCAAGCGGCACCGCTGCGGCTTCGATATGGCTTAGACGCTCCGGTTTCGCAGCCGCCTCCGTCGCCTTGACCACGACATATTCGGCATTGCCGCCGCGGTCATGACCAAGCATGGCAAATAGCGGGTCGCCCTTCTTCAGCGTATGCGCTCGCGTGCCGCATATTTCCACCGTGCCGGACACGTCACGTCCGAGCGTGACCGGCAGGGGCTGGCTCGTCGAACCTTCGCGGGTCTTGTAGTCGATCGGATTGACGCTCGCCGCGCGGACCCTGAGCACAACCTCGTCGTCAAGCGGCTGAGGAAAGGGGACTTGATCGATCGAAAGAACCTCAGGTCCGCCAAAAGCATGGATGCGGACTGCTTTCATGTCGACATACCTCCTCTTCGTTCGGCTGTCGGCGACGCTGTCTACGGGTCGACGTTATAGCGGCTATGCGACCCCGATCGCTGCGGCGCCTGCATGTTCATTTGCTCGTGCAGGCCACACCCGCTAGATCAATCGGCGCCGCAGCGACGCCAGTCCTGCTAGGCCGCAGACTGCGTTGGAGGGTTCTGGTACATCATCCACAGCTCGATCGCAGCAAGGACCGCGACCAGAACGCCGATTACCACATGCACGCTCATGGCCGTGGTTGCCTGGAATCCAAGGACCCAGGGAGACACGAGTACCCAAAGACCCACAACGAGGTTCAACCATTCCTCCCAAATAGCAAAGGCGGAGAGGGCGGCAACCGAAAGCAAGAAAATCACGATGCCGCTGCCCATGGCATTCTGGGACTGTGTCCCTGCCGCGAAGGCGAATATCCAGGGAGAGAAGAAGAGAGCTGCTCCGAGGATTAGATTTGCCACGTCACAAAGCTTGGCGTTTGACCACTGGTTCATGATTTTTCTCCATCAAGCGTGCTTTCCACGCTTCCGAAGCTCAGTCGGCTGGCCTTGAAACCGCCGGTCCACATGGCGGCATGGCTACAACCGGACTTGCTGGCTCTGTAACTGTGTCGCAGGCCATTGGTTCCAATCAACAAATCTGGAGCGCCATCGGCTGAGCGTGGTGGCGGGCATTTTTTCCTCGGCTAGGAACATTCAGCAAGTCTTGATCGGCCCGCGCGATACAAACGCAGCGGGAAGGTGCGAGGTGCAGGCCATCACCCATGTTATCGCCTCTCGATCATATTCGTCACCGGAGCGCCAGTCTTCGAAGAAGGCGTTCAACGTGCCGACACGCTCGGGCCAGACGTCGCTGGCCTGCAGCCCCAGTGACACGCCGAAATTGGTGAAAGCGAACTTGGTGTCGCGCAGCCACGGCGCGCGGCTGAAATAACCTGGCGGGTCGACCCACATCGTTTCCAGGGTTCTAAGCGATCGTTTCGTCTGGGCCTCGGCCCATGGTTCCGCAGGGAAGAAGTGGGCGAGCCACAGCATCATGCCGAGACCGAGATCCTGTTCGATATCGAGCGCTTGCCAATCGCGCTCGATCAGGTCACGCATCTGCGCAATTTCGGGCGCCAGCTCGTCTTCATCGAGCATCCGGTAGGAGACATAGCCATCGTAGGCGTCCATGCTGCCGAGGCCATAGCCGGGATAAGGCCTGCTCAAGTCCTCCTGCATCTTCCAGATCACACCGCGCCCGGGGATCACAAAAGCCGGGTGAATGTCACGCGCCAGCGCGATACCGCGCGCGCGGTATCGCGGCTTCAGATCGCCGAGACGCGCCAAGGCAAACAGCCACATCGCCAGGTAGTGGAAATACTGACCGTCACGATCAGCCGCTTCCCCGATCCTCAGTCCGCGCCGACGGCCGAGTACACGCTCTACATCGGCCACAAGCCGCTCAGCCTCGTCCAGCCAGCGCGCCTCGCCAGTTTCCGTGTAGAGTGAGATGTAGAGCACAACCCCGAATGCATCGGTCCATAGATAACGCAGGCCGTTAGGCCAGATGCCTTCGGCCCGCATCCAATCGAGTTTTCGCAGCACATAGCCGACGTCATGCAACATTGGCACCAAACCCGAACGATAGACCATGGTTGCGGCCAAGCGACATGCGCCTCTGTCTGGGCTGGCTATCGCAATCTGGTCGGCAGCGACGCCGCACTTGTTAAGCTGACCTCAATGCATCTGCGAATGCTGTCCGCCATGCTGCGAGATGCCGCTCAATGCCTCACCCGCTTCTGCCGATTCGCCATTCATGGCGAGGTCGCCCAGCGAAACAATGCCGATTAGTCGCTTGTCGTGGTTCAATACCGGCAGGCGCCTTACTTGAAGCTCACCCATTTTGCGAAGGACGTCATCGGCGTCTTCGTCACCGAAACAATATTCGACGTCAGGGCTCATCACCTCGCGAATTTTGGCATCGGGTCCTTTGCCCTGGGCGATGCCGCGGATCGCGATATCTCGGTCCGTTATCATGCCGACAAGCCGGTCGTTCTCACCCACCGGCATGACGCCGGCATCGAGACGGCCCATGGTTCGGGCGGCATCGCGTATGGTTTGCTCCGGACTGGCGATCTGAACGTCTCTCGTCATACAATCGGCAATCCTCATTGTAACCTCCTCTCGTTCCACGGCCCCGCGCCACCTGATACTTGGCCACCTGATACTTGAATGAGCGCCCTTGGAAAACGTTCCATGGTTTCGGTCTGCACGAGCGCTATGAAGGCGCGGGACAGAGCGAAGAATCCGCCAAGGCTTTCAGCATCATGCAAATGCCGTAGCGACGGGTCGCTTGCTACCGGCCAGATTTCGGCGGTTCGAGCGCACGGCGCAATGCCGGCGCCTCCTGCTGGATATGGTCCCACAACCGGTTCGCGACCCGCCCGTGCGGCCGGTGGCGGCGGCGCGCCACCACAAGTTCGTCGGTGCGGCCCGGCATATGGCGGCCGGCGATGGAGTGCAGGCGCCCGTCGCGCAGCTCGTCCTCGATCAGGAAGCGGGGCAGGTGGCCCCAGCCGAGGCCCTGCAGGATGATTTCCTTCTTCATGCCCTGATCGGCCACCATGCACTGAGGCGCTCCTTCGACCATGAAGTAGTCCTGCCGTGGCGAATGGCGGGCTGTGTCGCGCATGACGCATTGGGTAAAAACGCGCATCTGATCCAGGGTGATTGGCTGCTTGATACGCTCCGGCAGAAAGCCCGGCGCCACCACGGGAATGAACGGCACCTTGCACAGGTCGACCCATTCCACCCGCGCATCGCCCTTGTCGATCCAATGCAGAATCAAATCGGCTTCGTCATCGAAGAGGCGCTCCCACGGGCCGCCCACCGCTTCGAAGTGCAGATGCAGGCGCGTGCCGGGACACTGGGCGAAAAACCGCCCAAGCATCCCCAGCACCTGCGGGCGCGGACAGAGGTCGCCGATCACCACATGGATCTCGCTTTCCTCGCCCATCGACAGCTGGGCGGCATGGACACGCAAGCCCTCCAGCTCGCGCAGCAGTGATTGCGCCCGGCGGTGGAACGACAGCCCCGCTTCGGTGGGGCGCACGCGATAGCCATTGCGATCCAGGAGAACGAGGTCGAGCTGCCGTTCCAGCTTCGCGACGGCGGCGAACACCGCCGGGTGCGAGCGATAAAGTAACGCAGCCGCGGGCTGAAAGCCGCCGGTGCGGATCACGGCATCGAAGCATTGCAGTTCGTGCAAGGTGAATTCGGCCATGTCAGCTTTATATACAGAGATTATCTTATCTTTGTAATATCAGCAAAATTGCCGGTCGGCTACGGTCAGCCTCATTCAAACGTTCCAGAAGGAATTTCATTATGAAAGAGCTTAGTTTCGTCACAACGGGCGACGGCACACGCATCGCCTATCGCTTCGACGGGGACGCCGGTAAACCGGTGCTGGTGCTGTCGAACTCCATCGGCACCACGCTGCATATGTGGGAGGGGCAGGTCGGGGAATTGTCCAAGCATTTCCGTGTTTTGCGCTACGATTTTCGCGGCCATGGCGGATCGAGCGTTCCGGTCGGCGCCTATTCGCTCGATCGGCTTGGCCGCGACGTTATCGAGCTGCTCGATGCGCTCGACCTGCAACGCGTCCATTTCCTTGGCCTGTCGCTCGGCGGCTTCGTCGGGCAGTGGCTCGGCATCCACGCGCCCGAGCGGATCGACCGGCTGATCCTGAGCAACACCTCGTCCCATCTGGCGCCGGCAAGCTATTTCGACGAGCGGATCGCCGCCGTGCGGCAGGCGCCCGATATGTCGGAAACCGCCGAAATCTTCCTCAACAACTGGTTCCCCGCCTCGATGGTTGCCGCCAACGAGCCTGAGGTCGAAGATTTTCGTGCCATGCTGCTGGCCATCGACCGGCAGGGCCTGGCGGGTCTGTTTGCGGCGGTTCGCGATGCGGACCTGCGCCGCACCGTGGCGCTGATCTCCCGGCCGACGCTGGTGATCGCCGGCCAGCACGACACTGTCACAGCAGCCAGCCACAGCGAGTTGATCGCTGCGACGGTGCCCGGCGCGAAGCTTGTCGTCCTGCCCGCGGTTCACTTGTCGAATGTCGAGTATCCTGCCGAGTTCATGCAGGCCGTGCTCGACTTTCTGCGCTGAGCTGGAGCGCGACATGGATCGTGCTTGAAGTCCGCAGGCATTCAGGGGAAGCGGACCTCACGGCTCCTTGCAAATCGGCACCGGCTGTGGCGGCGGCGCCGGGTGATCCTTCCTGTATTGAGCGATGATCGGCTCGAGAGTCTTTCGCGGCCAGAATTTCGGAGCGCCGATCTCCTTCAGGCAAGATGCGTTCCAATAGGCGCCCGACTGCGAACGGCTGGCCGCCACCGCGGCGACGTCGCGTGATTCAGGGTAGATGTAGAGCGTCGTCGGATTGTCCTTGACCATCGTGATGATCTGCTGCGCGTCTGATGGCGACCAGCTGGTGCAGCCATTGCTGCGGCCGCCGGCATAGTCCACCAGCTTGCCGAAAGGCACGTAACCGTCATGGTCGGCGTGCGAGCTGTTCGGATTTTTGCGCAGGCACATGCCGTGCAGCACCTGGGCCGCGTGGCCGCCGATCACCCGCTGCCTGGCGTTCGCGGCTTCGCCCTCGCCGTCGAACTGTATGAAGGTGCGCTGGAAAACCGCATCCTGTTTCGCGCCAGTGCGGTAGAAGCCCTTGAACGAGGTTTTCGCCTCGCTGGTCATATAGGCGCCGCCGGCCGTCAAGGATGAATCCATCGCATTGCCGAAGTTCTTCGCGCAGCGTCTGCCGTTGGCGAAATCGACGACGCCTTTCAAATTCCGGCCGCTGCCGTGGCCCGACGAAATTGCGCGAAACGACTGGCTGCTTTCGCAAATGACATAATAGCGGTGTCCGGGCTTGCCGTTGCCCAGATCGCTGGGGCGCGTCGCATCCATGGCAAAGTAGCAGCCGTTCTTGACGGCGCCTTGGGCCACTTTTTTCAGGTAAAGCGCGCGAGCTCGCTCCAGCACCACTCGTGAGATCTGACCGTCGCTGTCGCCGACATGGGCCTGCAGCCAGGCGGGAACATCGGAAGGTGCGGCAAATGATCGGACCGACGCCGTCACCGCGACGACGGCGACAAGAAGGCTGGCAACGACACCCAGAGGGACAGATATCAACCGCACCGGATCAATTCTCCTGTCGAAGCGCTTTGCGATTCCTTGCGGGTGTTGCCGCAGGTGATCCATCATAGATGGCTTCGCGCCAATCGGCGAAACACATCTTGTTCAGCCCGCCGACCAGAAGCTCGCGCCAAGGGCCACCGGGAGGTGCGGAAGCGTCAAACGGCCGTGCCGCGACGTGTTGGCTCAAGGCTTGCGGCGAACTTTTCCGCATCCATGCGCGTCGGCGACTTTCGATTCCCAGGGATTGAGCTATCATTTGATTCTGGCATGGCCCACGCCTCCTCCCTCCGACGGGAAAGCATCATTCATGCAGGGCTTTCCGATCACCGAACCGACTGTTCGAGCGCCAGGCATAAGGAGGGATTGCGAAACGGCTCGCACCAGGAGGTTTGCAATGAAGTTGTCCGCGCCTGTCTACCATTTGAAGCGTCAAGCCAGGCTGTTGTCCCGCGAGGGCAGGATTGCGCTCCACGAAGCGCTCGACCGTGTTGCGGCACGGGAAGGTTTCACCAGTTGGAGCCTGCTTGCAGCCAAGGCAGCCGAGGCGGCGCCTGCAGGCGTATTGTTTGCGCAACTGGCGCCCGGCGACCTGGTCCTGGTCGGTGCGCGACCCGGCCACGGCAAGACGCTGATGAGCCTCGAACTCGCGATCGAAGCCATGAAATCAGGCCATCGCGGCGTGTTCTTCACGCTGGAGTATACGCAACGAGATGTGCTCGACCGGTTTCGCGCCATCGGGGCGGATCCGGCGCGGTTCAACGACCAGTTCGTGTTCGACAATTCCGATGCCATCAGCGCCGACTATATCGTCAGAACACTGGCGGCGGCGGCGCGCGGTACGCTGGTGGTCATAGACTATCTGCAACTGCTCGATCAGAAGCGGGAAAACCCGGACCTGATGGCGCAAGTCCGCACGCTGAAGGCCTTTGCCCGCGACAGGGGATTGATCCTCGTCTTCATCTCGCAGATCGACCGGTCATACGATCCGGCGAAGAAGCCGGTTCCCGATATCAGCGACGTGCGGTTGCCGAATCCGCTGGATCTGTCGCTGTTCAACAAGACCTGTTTTCTGAACAAGGGTGAAATCCGGTTCCAGGCGGCAAGCTGAGATCCGGTCACTTGGGCAGCCTTCATTGGGCTTCTGCCGCCAGGTTCAGCTCAACCGCTGCCGGATTGTGCTGCGCGCGCAGCGCGTCGGCCGCCTGGCGAACCACTTCGGATATCCGCAGCAGCTGTTTGGCGATCGGGCTTGTCTTGCGCCAGATCATGCCGATGGTTCGCGACGGCTGCGGGCTGGCGAAGTGGGCGATGGAGACCGGCGCCGAGCGTGTCTCCACCGGCACGGCCATTTCCGGGATCAAGGTGACGCCGACGCCGGCGCCGACCATCTGCACCAAGGTCGACAGCGAGCTGCCGTCGAGCAACTCCCTTGGGCGTGCCGAATGCATGTTGCAGAACGACAGCGCCTGGTCGCGGAAACAATGGCCTTCCTCCAGCAGGAGCAGCCGCATCTCGCGCAGCATTTCGCGATTGGGCACCGGCTTTCCCGCGTCCTCGCCCGGCCGGACCAGCACGAAGTTCTCGGCAAACAGCACGATTTCGGTCAGTGACGGTTCCGACACCGGCAGCGCGACGATGGCCGCGTCGAGCCGGCCGTCGGCCAGTTCCTGGATCAGTTTCTGCGTCTGCGTCTCGCGCACGTGGATATCGAGGCCGTCATGCATGCGGGCGAGGTTGCCGATGATTGCAGGCAGAAGGTAGGGCGCGATCGTCGGGATCACGCCGATGCGCAGCCGCCCCACCAGCCGGTCGCGCGAGGCGCGGGCCAGATCCGGCAGCTCATCCACCGAGCGCAGGATGTCGCGGACGCGCAAGGCAAACTCCTCGCCGAAATTGGTCAGCCGGACCTGTCGCGGACCTCTTTCGAAAAGCTCCGTGCCCAGCGTTTCCTCCAATTCCTTGATCTGCACCGAGATGGCGGGCTGGGAGATCGCGCACGCATCCGCAGCACGTCCGAAATGGTTGTGTCTGGCCAGCGCTTCGAAATAACGCAGCTGCTTCAGCGTCAGGTTTGTCATAATGTCATCTTATCGCTGCAATCAGGAAATCCAACTTAAATTAATCACGTGGCTCTGCTATAGGAGTTGCAAGGAAGATGAGGAGCAGCCCGCCTCGTTCGGGGCGCGCGTGCAGCGATAAGACATCCAACATATTCGGTCGCGTATCGGGCACAGGTCATCGCGCCGGCCATGAAACGGACCACCTACAGGGACATCCAGTGTCCCTGCTCACGCAGCAGTTGAAACAGCTCAACACAGCCACGATCGGAGAAAAAACATGGACGCCAACACAGACGACAACAGCAAGGGCAAATGCCCGGTTGCGCATGGGGCCTCCCGCAGGAGCAATCGTGACTGGTGGCCAAACCAACTTGACCTCGGCGTTCTGCATCAGCAATCGAACCTCTCCGACCCAATGGGCGAAGAGTTCGACTATGCCAAGGAATTCAAGTCGCTCGATCTCGATGCGGTGATCAAGGACCTGCACCATGTGATGACGGATTCGCAGGATTGGTGGCCGGCCGATTTCGGCCATTACGGGCCGCTGTTCATCCGCATGGCCTGGCACAGTGCCGGCACGTATCGCATCGGCGACGGCCGTGGCGGCGCCGGCGCCGGCCAGCAGCGTTTCGCTCCGCTCAACAGCTGGCCGGACAATGCCAATCTCGACAAGGCGCGCCGGCTGCTGTGGCCGGTCAAGCAGAAATACGGCAGGAAGATCTCCTGGGCCGACCTGCTGATCCTCACCGGCAACATCGCGCTGGAATCGATGGGCTTCAAGACCTTCGGCTTCGCCGGCGGCCGCGCCGACGTCTGGGAGCCCGAGCAGGACGTGGACTGGGGCTCGGAAACCAAGTGGCTCGACGACAATCGCTACTCCGGCGATCGTGAACTCCAAGGCCATCTCGGCGCCGTGCAGATGGGTCTGATCTACGTCAATCCGGAAGGGCCGAACGGCAAGCCGGATCCGCTGGCTTCGGCACGCGACATTCGCGAAACCTTCGGCCGCATGGCGATGAACGACGAGGAGACCGTGGCGCTGATCGCCGGCGGTCACACCTTCGGCAAGACGCACGGCGCCGGCGATGCCGCGCTTGTAGGCGCCGAGCCGGAAGGCGCCGGCATCGAGGCGCAGGGCCTCGGCTGGTCGAGCAAGCATGCCACCGGCATTGCCGGCGACGCGATCACTTCGGGCCTCGAGGTGACCTGGACCACGACGCCGACGAAGTGGAGCAACAACTTCTTCGACAATCTGTTCAATTATGAATGGGAATTGACGAAGAGCCCGGCGGGCGCCCATCAATGGACGCCGAAGGGCGGCGCTGGCGCCGGCATCGTGCCGGATGCCCACGACCCGTCAAAGCGCCGCGCGCCGTCCATGCTGACCACCGATCTCGCGCTGAGGGTCGATCCGGCCTACGAAAAGATCTCGCGGCGTTTCCACGAGCATCCGGATCAGTTCGCCGACGCGTTTGCCCGCGCCTGGTACAAGCTGACCCACCGCGATATGGGCCCGGTCGTCCGCTATCTCGGCCGGCTCGTGCCGAAGGAAGAACTGATCTGGCAGGATCCGATCCCGGCGGTCGACCACGAATTGGTCAGCGAGCAGGATATCGCATCCCTGAAGTCGAAGATCCTGGCATCGGGCCTGTCGGTCTCCGAATTGGTCTCGACTGCCTGGGCCTCGGCCTCGACCTTCCGCAATTCCGACAAGCGCGGCGGCGCCAATGGCGCACGCATCAGGCTCGCGCCGCAGAAGGACTGGGAGGTCAACCAGCCGGCTGAACTGTCGAAGGTGCTGGCGAAGCTGGAAGGCATCCAGAGCGAGTTCAACGCGGCGCAGACCGGCGGCAAGAAGGTCTCGATTGCCGATCTCATCGTGCTCGGCGGCGTCGCCGCGGTCGAAAAAGCCGCGAAGGACGGTGGCCATGAGGTGAAGGTGCCATTCACGCCAGGCCGCATGGACGCCTCTCAGGAACAGACGGATGTTCATTCCTTCGCGCCGCTCGAGCCGAAAGTCGACGGCTTCCGCAACTATGTCAGGGGCAAGCAGCCAATGTCGGTCGAAGCCATGCTGGTCGACCGGGCGCAATTGCTGTCGCTGACGGCGCCGGAGATGACGGTGCTGGTCGGCGGCTTGCGGGTGCTTGGCGCCAACACGGCCAAGTCGAAGCGTGGCGTGTTCACCGACCGGCCGGGGACGCTGACCAATGACTTCTTCGTCAACCTGCTCAGCATGAACACGGTCTGGGATCCTGCCGCCGGCTCTGTTCCGGGTTCGGAAGAGGTGTACGAGGCGCGCGACCGTAAGACCAAGGCGGTCAAGTGGACCGGCACGCGCGCAGACCTGATCTTCGGTTCGCACGCACAATTGCGTGCACTTGCCGAGGTCTATGGCTCCGCGGACTCCGGGCAGAAATTCGCCAGGGATTTCGTGGCGGCATGGACCAAGGTGATGAACGCCGACCGCTTCGACATCGCCTGAGATATCCCCCTTGGCGATCTGGCGCGACCATGCCGGATCGCCGTCCTCCCAAGGACTTGGATCAGGGCCACGTTTCCAGCAATGGGAACGCGGCCCAAGAGGCTGCTCTTTGGTGGATCGTGCCTTTCCGGGCAATGCTGTTATCTTATCGGCGTAGCGTCTCCGCTGGTGCACCATGGTCGAAATCGTCAAACCCGCGCTTGAACATTTGCCGTCCTACAAGGCGGCGCTTGAGCGCGGCTGGTCGCCGGACAATGTGCGATTGCTGGAAGCGACGCGCGAGCAGCTTGCGGCGATCGAAAAAGATCCGGTGGCCTTTCTCGCCGACCTCGACGATCCTCAAGCCAGGGGCGGCCCGATCATCTTGCCCGACGGCAAGCAAGTGCCGCGCCTGCCGGGCTTCCGCCGTTGGATCTGGGACGGCGAGGCGTCGGGCTCGATCGGCTTCCGCTGGCAACCAGGAACGGCGGGACTGCCGCCGCATGTGCTCGGCCATATCGGCTATGCGGTGGTGCCGTGGAAGCGGCGGCGCGGTTACGCCACCGAGGCGCTGCGGCTGATGCTGGACGAGGCGAGGGCGGTCGGCCTGCCCTATGTCGAGATCACCGCCAAACCCGGCAATCCAGCCTCGCACAAGGTGATCCTGGCCAACGGCGGCAAGCTCGTTGAGCGCTTCTTCGAGGACGCCGCCTATGGCGGGGCGGAGAGTTTGCGGTTTCGGATCGAGTTGTAGGGGTGGGCGCAATCTTATCCGAGGCAGGCCGGGAGAAATCCCCTTATATCCGCTGGCGCAGGCCCCTCTCCGACCGCTTCGCGGCCACCTCTCCCCACTTTCGTGGGGCGAGGAACCTGAGCCTTGCAGCGGCGGTGCGAGGTCTGCTTTGTGTCCTCACAGCTCCTGGATCGCTGCCAGCACCAGCCTCTCACCCATGCTCGTCAGTGCACAGCGCGTGGTCGGACAGCGCGCGGATAACGTAGCAGTCGCCGACCGTCTTGCCATTGCAGCAGGTGGCGATGCGTTCGAGTTCGGCCTCCAGCCGCTTCAACTGGGCGATCTTGTCCCGCACCGAGATCAGCTGTTCCTCGGCGATCCTGTCGGCGTGGCCGCAGGGCTGCTCGGGATGACCGCTCAGTTCGATCAGCGAGCGGATGTCCTCGACGGCGAAACCGAGGTCGCGGGCGTGGCGGATGAAGGCCAGCCGCTCCAGCTCCTGCCTGGAATAGCGGCGCTGGTTGCCTTCCGAACGCTCGGGTGCCGCGACCAGGCCCATCTGCTCGTAGTAGCGGATGGTCGGCACCTTGACCCCAGTGCGGCGGGAGAGATCACCGATCGAAAACATGAATTTTGCCTCTTGAAGCTCTAGTGACTAGAGCAATTACAGTGCCTGACATCAGCATTCAAGACCAATGCGGCTACGCCGTGCGGGCAAGACAGACAGGTGATGTGATGACGGCTCCCCTCAAGCAGACGCGGTTCAGGATCGGCGGCATGGATTGCGCCTCCTGTGCGGCCAAGATCGACACGGCGATTCGCCGTCTCGACGGCGTCGCCGATGTCTCGGTTTCGGTGACCGGCGCCAGCATGACGATCAGCCATGGCGGGTCGCTCAACGACGGCAAGGTGCTGCAGCAAGTGGCGCGGCTGGGCTACGGCATCGCCAGGGCGGAGACCAGGATCGACGGGCGTGCTTCAGCAGCCAAGGCGCATGAACATGCTGATCATGACCACGAAGGCCACGAAGGGCACGACCGTGGCGAGCCGGCCACCACGCAGGCCACCGGTTCCACCCATTTCCACAGTGATGTCCAGCCGGAGCAGGCGTGGTGGCGTACCCGCCGCGCGACGCTGACGCTGGCTTGCGCGGCGGCACTTCTTGCCGCCTACGGCATCGGTCATCTGTTTCCAGTGGCCGAGCGCTGGGTGTTCCTGGCCGCTTTGCTGGTCGGCCTGGTGCCGATCGCGCGGCGCGCGCTGATAGCGGCACTGGCCGGCACGCCGTTCTCGATCGAGATGCTGATGACCATCGCGGCGATAGGCGCCGTGATGATCGGCGCCACGGAAGAAGCCGCCGCCGTGGTGGTGCTGTTCCTGATCGGCGAACTTCTGGAAGGTGTCGCCGCCGGCCGCGCACGGGCGAGCATCCAGGGACTTGCAGATCTAGTGCCGAAGACAGCACGGATCGAGCGTGCAGGCGGCACATCGGAGGTTCCCGCTGAAGATCTTGCGGTCGGCGACGTCATCGTGGTGCGGCCGGGCGACCGCATCCCTGCCGATGGCGAGATCGTCGAGGGGGCGAGCGAGATCGACGAGGCGCCGGTGACCGGGGAGAGCACGCCGAAGCGCAAGGGTGTTGCCGAAACCGTCTTCGCCGGCACGATCAACACCGATGGCGTGCTCAAGGTGCGGGTGTCGGCTGCCGCGTCGGACAACACCATCGCCCGCGTCGTGCGGCTGGTGGAGGAAGCGCAGGAGGCCAAGGCGCCGACCGAGCGCTTCATCGATCGATTCTCGCGTTATTATACGCCGGCGGTGCTGGCCGTCGGCGCGTTGGTGGCGCTGCTGCCGCCGCTGCTTGCCGGCGGCGACTGGAACGAGTGGATCTACAAGGGCTTGGCGATCCTGCTGATCGGTTGCCCTTGTGCGTTGGTCATCTCGACGCCGGCGGCGATCGCCGCGGGTCTTGCTACCGGCGCGCGGCGTGGCCTGCTGATGAAGGGCGGCGCGGTGCTGGAAGAGTTTCGCCGGATCACGGCAGTGGCCTTCGACAAGACCGGCACGCTGACGGCGGGCAGGCCGGTAGTGACCGACATCGTGGCGTATGGCCGCGATGAACGCACCGTGCTGGCGCTGGCGGCAGCCCTCGAGCAGGGCTCCAGCCATCCGCTGGCGACGGCGATCCTGGACAGGGCCAAGGCCGACAAGGCTCCGGTCCCGCCGGCGCTGGCGGCGAAGGCAATTTCGGGCAAGGGCGTCGAGGGCCGTGTCGGTGGCGTCGCCGTCTTTCTCGGCTCCGGCCAGGCGGCGGGAGAACGTGCTGATATGACCGAAGCGCAGCGCCTGGCCGTCGACAGCCTCAACGGCCAGGGCAAGACCGTCTCGGTGCTGGTGGCGGACGGCGTGGTGGCCGGGCTGATCGCCATGCGCGATGAGCCGCGGCCGGATGCGGCGGCCGGGATCGCGGCGCTCAAAGCTGAGGGCATCCGGGCTGTGATGCTAACCGGCGACAACCGCCGCACGGCCGAAGCCATTGCCGCTTCGCTCGGCATCGAGGCACGGGCGGAACTGCTGCCGCAGGACAAGCAGCGCATCGTCGGCGATTTGAAGAGCGAAGGGCTCAAGGTGGCCAAGGTCGGCGATGGCATCAACGACGCGCCGGCGCTCGCCGCCGCCGACATCGGCATCGCCATGGGTGGCGGCACCGATGTGGCGCTGGAGACCGCGGACGCGGCGATCCTGCATGGCCGCGTCATGGACGTCGCGCGCATGGTAAAACTGTCGCGGGCGGTAATGGCCAATATCGGCCAGAACATCACCGTGGCGCTCGGGCTGAAGGCGGTGTTCCTGGTCACCACCATTGCCGGCATCACCGGCCTTTGGCCGGCGATCCTGGCCGACACCGGCGCCACCGTGCTGGTCACCGCCAACGCCATGCGCCTGCTGCGCTGGCGCGGGTGAGGGCTTTGTTCGAGCTCTACTCCGCCGGGGCCGTCAGCGGCGGCGTGGCATTGCTGCGCCCTTCCCAGACATAAGAGGCGAGTGCCACCGCGACGGCGACCAGCATGGCGACGGCTCCAAGCAGCGGCAGGCTGCGGTAGCCGTAGCCGCCATTGAGCATGGCGGCGCCAAGCGATGCGGCCAGCGCGATGCCGACATTGAAGCCGGACGGAATGAGCGACGAAGCGAGGTTCGAGGCGTCTGCCGTCCAGGCCAGGATGCGGGTCTGGATTGGTGTGCCGATGGCGAAGTTGAGACCGCCCCAGACGACGATCGCGACAACCATCGGCAGGGGATAGGGGCTGACGGCATAGATGACGGCCAGCGTCACCGCCTGCAAGCCCAGCATGGTGATCAATGACGGCATCAGCTTCCAGTCGGACAGCTTGCCGCCGAGGAAGACGCCGAGCGTGGCGCCGACGCCGTTGAGCAGCAGCACCCACGGCACCAGGCTCTCGTCGAGCCCGGTGATCTCCAGCAATGTCGGGGTGATGTAGGTGAACAGGCCGAACTGGCCGATCATCAGCATCAACATCAGGATCAGCGAGGTCCAGACCTGCTGGCGAGCCAGCACGCGAACCTCGCGGGCGAAACCGGCGGGCCTGGCCGATGATCCGGTGGTGCGCGGCAAAAGTGCTGCCATGGCGAGCGTTGCCGCCACGCCGAGCGCGCACATCACCCAGAAGGTGGCGCGCCAGCCCCAGATGTTGCCGATCGCAGTACCCGCCGGCACGCCGATGACGTTGGAGACGGTGAGGCCGGACAGGATGACGGCAACCGCCATGCCGCGCTGGTCCTCGCGCACAAGACCAACGGCGACGACCATGGCGACGCCGAAATAGCCGCCATGCGCGACCGCAACGGCAATGCGCAACAAAAGCATCGAGGTGAAGTCGGGCGCCAGCGCGCAGGCCGCCTGGCCGATGGTGAAGGCGATGGCGAGGCCGAGCAGCAAGGTCTTGCGCGGCAGCGACTTGGTGGCGAGCGCCAGCAGCGGACCGCCGATGGCGATGCCGCAGGCATAGCCGGAAACGAGATAACCGGCCGAGGGAACCGAAACACCCAGCCCTTCCGCCACCTGCGGCAGCACGCCGGCAATGACGAATTCGGTGGTGCCGAAAGCAAAGGCGGCGATAAACAGGGCGATGAGCGGAAGCGACATGGGAAAGGCCTTGGTTGGAACGGCCTCAAACCACGGATAAGGGCTGCGAGCAATCCAGAAATGTTTGTCGCCGGTTTAGCTTTTCTTCAATGGGGCGCGGCGATGAAGCGCCAATCTCCCTCCTTGTGGGGGAGATCGGCTGCTTCTCAGCTCGCCTTCAGCCGCGATCCGGTGAGCAGGCCGCGCTCTTCGAGCACCGGATAGGCCATCGAGGCCAGCAGCGAGTTGATCTGCTTCAGGTCGCGGATGGTGTCGAGGTGGATCGAGCTGGTCTCGACGCTCTTGGCGGTGCCGTCGCGCAGACGCTCGAAATGGCTGGCGCTGGTTTCCTTCTCGCGGTCGCGCAGCTGGTCCTTTTCCAGCACCAGCTGGCGGGCGGTTTCGGGATCGCGCGACACCAGCACGTTGAAGGCAAGCCGCGCGTTGGCGAGCACCGAGCTGTGGAAGGCGAACAACTCACTCCAGCCCTCGTCGGTGAATTCCAGTCCGCGCTCGAACTTCTTCTTCACATGCACCAGCATGTTGCGCACGATGATGTCGCCGACCTGCTCGAGCTTGACGCAGGCGCCGATCAGTTCCTGGCAGCGCAGCGCCTCGTCCTCGGTCAGCGGGTTCTTGGTAAGCTTTGCCAGATAGAGCTTGATCGCCGCATGCTTCCTGTCGACGCGGTCGTCGAGTGCAGCCAGCGCCATGATCTTGTCGGCGTCGGCACTTTCATAGAGTTCGATGATGCGCTTGAGCATGATCTCGACCGTCTCGCAGACCCGCACCACTTCGCGCGTGGCATTGGCCAGCGCTTGGCTTGGGACGTCGAGCGCGCTTTCATTGAGGGCGGACAGCTCGACGACGTCGAGCGAGGCAGCCGGAACGGGCTTGGTGCCAAGTGCGACGATCTTTTCGGAAGCGCGATAGACGAACCCGGCCAGCGGCAGCCCGGCGAGCAGGATCAGCACATTGAACAGGATGTGGGCGTTGACGATCTGGTCCGCGGCCGTCGAACCGAGAAAGGCGAAGTGCGGCCTGAAGATCATGATCAGGATCAGCATGACCAGCGAGCCGAGCCCGCGCATCAGGAGGTTGCCGACCGGCACGACGCGCACTTCGGGGCTCGACGAGCGGGTCAGCATCGGCGCAATGATCGAGGAGCCGAGATTGACGCCGAGGATGAGGACGACGCCGAGTTCGGGCGTGATCAGGCCACGGCCGGCCAGCGTCGCCATCAACAGAACCGCCGCGATGCTCGACTGGAACAACCAAGTGATCAGCGCCGCCAGCAGATAGGCGGTGATGGAATCGGTGGAGAAGTAGTTGATGATGACCGGCATGAGCTGGCTGTTGCGCAGCGGCTCCGATGCCTGGCCGATCATTTCCAGCGACAGGATCAAAAGGCCGATGCCGATCAGGATGCGGCCGGACTGGCGCCAGTCGCGCCGCTCGGTGGCCATGAACATCACCGTGCCGGTGATCAGGCAAAGCGGCACCAGCAAGGTGAGATCGAAGGTCAGCAGCTTGACCACCAGCGCCGAGCCGATCTCGGCGCCGCGCACGGCAAGCTGGCCCGCGGCGCCCGAGACGATGCCGGAGCCGGCGAAGGAGCCGACCAGCAGCGTGACGGCGGTGGAGCTTTGCAGGGCGATGGCGAGGCCGGTGCCGGCCAGCACCGCCATGATCGGATTGCGCATGGTAGCGCGCAGACGATGGCGCAGCACGTCGCCATAGGCGCGCTCGACGCCGGTCTTCACCATGCGGGTGGCAAACAGCATCAGCGCCACGGCGCCGGCCAGATGCAGAAGGATGACGGAGCCGCTCATCTCTTTTTCGCCTGCATGCCAACGGCGCGCGCGACGCGGCCAGCGTGGCGAGCGGGATGAAAAGCGGGGTTACGAATCATGTTCATGGCGATGGTCGATAATAACTCGAATATTTTAGCCGGATAATAAAATCTTGTCGATTTCAAGGGGCCGTTGCCGCGCGACAGGCAGTGTCGGAAAATGGATTGAGGCGCAAATAGTTGCATTGCCGGGCTGCCGTGGCACGGCGGATCGCGCGGGTCGCCGCGCGCTTGGCCCCTACCTTTGCGAGGATGTTCAATTCCCTCAATTAAATGAAGGAATTCATTACATAATTGTAATGCTGGCGTTCAGTTTCGGTTCATCGGTGCGCGGCTATTCCCTTGGGCATCGACAACCAAGGAGACTTCCATGAAACGCATTGTCCTTTCCGCCCTCGCTTTCTCGATGCTGGCCGCCACGTCGCTCACCGGCCAGGCCGCGCCGCTGAATGCACCGGTCGCGCCGCAGTCGAACTATAGCCAGGTCGACTGGCAGAAGCCCGGCCACCATACCGATGTGAAGAAGCGCGTCTTCAAGAAGAAGGTCGTCGTGAAGCGCAGCCATTGGCGCAATGGCCAGAAATATTCCAGCTGGAAGCGTCACCAACCGATCCGCGATTATGGCCGCTATGGCCTGCATCGTCCCGGCCGCGGCCAGGAATGGATCCGCGTCGGCAACGACTATGTGCTGGTCGGTATCGTCTCCGGCGTGATCTTCGGCGCACTCGCCGCGCAATAACCGGCACCTTGCCGGGCATTGAAAGGGAGGCGGCCCGCAACGGCCGCCTTTCTGCCGTCCGCGAGCAACTCGTCGCAAATGTGAAGTTTGAACTGCTTGCCGAGAATATCGCGATATGCGATATTTTCGGGGTGAAGCGGGTTCATTCTTCCCCCTCTGGCTGCCAGGGCGCTGCGGAGGCATCGGGCGGATGCCGAGAGAATCCTGTCGAAGATAGAAGCATACGCCAATGACCCGAGCAGCCTTGCAAACATGGTCAAGGCCTTGCAAGGCTCGACCGCTCTGCGTTTGAGGGTGGGTGACTATCGCGTGGTGTTCGAGGCAACGGATCAGGAGATCGTCGTCACCAAGATCGGACCGCGCGGGTCGGTTTATGATTGAAGGAATGCCAAGGTGAACAATGTTGCCTATGTCACGACGCCAGGTGGCGAGGAACTGGCCATCCTGCCACGCAGCGAACTGGATGCATTGCGGGAATCGCTGGACCACGCACAGGCGCTGGGCAGCTTTCGCGCAGGCCAGATTCCAGGACTTACTCCGGACGAGGCGCGGGCTCTTGTCGCAGCGGTCTCTCCGCTTGCTTTCTGGCGCCGGTATCGCAAGCTTACCCAGGCTGTGCTCTCCGCGTCCGTCGGAGTGACGCAGAACTATCTTTCTGAAATCGAGAACGGAAAGCGCGGAGGGGATGTCGCGCTTTGGCTGCGGCTGGCTCGCGCGCTCGAACTGCCGGTTGAGAGTCTGGTCGACGCAGGCGACTGATCGACAGAATATCGGCAGGCGGCTTTTGCCCTGTGGAAACCGGGTATGGTCCGCATTAGGGGTCGTCGGATTTCGCGGGCATGATTATATGATGGGGAAACGAGTTCCCCGATGCGCTTTCCGCCCGCCTTCCTCGACGAGATACGCGACCGCGTGCCGATTTCCCAGGTTATCGGCCTGCGCGTCGCGTGGGACAGGAAGAAGACCAATGCGCCGCGCGGCGACTATTGGGCCTGCTGCCCGTTCCATGGCGAGAAGAGCCCGTCCTTCCACTGCGAGGACAAGAAGGGCCGCTACCACTGTTTCGGCTGCTCGGTCTCGGGCGATCATTTCAAGTTCCTCACCGAACTCGACGGGATGAGCTTTCCCGAAGCGGTCGAAAAGATCGCCGACATGGCCGGCGTGCCGATGCCGGTTCGCGATGCCCAGGAGGAGCGGCGCGAAAAGGAACGCGCCAGCCTGACCGACGTCATGGAGATGGCGACCGCTTTCTTCCAGGAGCGGCTGCAAGGGCCAGAGGGGGCAAAGGCCCGCGCCTATCTGCGCGATCGCGGGCTGACACCGGCGACGCAGCAATCGTTCCGGCTCGGCTTCGCACCCGACAGCCGCAATGCGCTGAAGGAGCATCTCGCCGCCAAGGGCGTCCCGAAAGCCGATATCGAGGCCTGCGGGCTGGTGCGCCACGGCGACGACATCCCGGTTTCCTATGACTGGTTCCGCGACCGCATCATGTTCCCGATCCCGGATTCCAGGGGCAAGATCATCGCTTTCGGTGGGCGCGCGCTGCAGCCGGATGCGCTGGCCAAATATATGAACTCGCCCGATACCGAGCTCTTCCACAAGGGCTATGTGCTCTACAATTTCGCCCGCGCTCGCAAGGCCTTGGCCAAGGGCGGCACGGTCATCGCCGTCGAAGGCTATATGGACGTGATCGCGCTGGCACAGGCCGGCTTCGAGAATGTCGTGGCGCCGCTTGGCACCGCGCTCACCGAGAACCAGCTCGAGCTGCTCTGGCGCATGGCGCCGGAGCCGATGTTGTGTTTCGACGGCGACAAGGCCGGGCTGAAGGCGGCCTGGCGCGCCGCCGACATGGCGCTGCCCTCGGTGCAGGCCGGGCGCTCGGCGCGCTTTGCACTGCTGCCGGAAGGCAAGGATCCCGACGATCTGGTCAAGGCCGACGGGCCAGACGCGTTCCGCACGGTGCTGGCCGAGGCGCGGCCGCTGGTCGATCTGTTATGGATGCGCGAAACGGCGGGCGGCGTCTTCGACACGCCGGAGCGGCGGGCCGAGCTTGAGAAGACGCTGCGCGAGCTGACCAGCCGCATCCGCGATGAAAGCCTGCGCTACCATTATCAGCAGGAGATGCGCGAGCGCGTGCTGAGCTTCTTCGGCTCGCAGCGCAGTGCGCGCCAAGGGCGTCAGGATGGCGGCCGGCCAGGCGAGCGCGGCCAGGGCAAGGCCGCCGCGCCCGGTGGGCAGTTCGCCAAGAGCGGTGGCGGCCGCATCGCGATCACTGAAAGCCTCGGCCAGTCGGCGCTGGTCAAACGCGGCAGCGAGGGGATGTCGGTGCGCGAGGCGACGATCATCGTCGCACTGGTCAACCATCCGGCGCTGATCGACGAGAATTTCGCTCATATAGAGTTTCTCGATCTCGCCAACTCCGATCTGAGGCGGCTGCATGCCGCGATTCTCGATGCGATGGCACATGACATGGCCAATGACCGCCAAGCCGTTATCGCGACGATCGAACGCGCCGGCTGCGCCGTGATCTGGGAACGGGCCGTCGGCCTGATCCGGCGAATGCGGCAATGGCCGGCTCTGGAGACCGCTGCCCTTGACGATGCCCGCGACGCTTTCAGCCAGGCACTGCACTTGCAGCGCAGCGCGCGCACCTTACATAAGGAGCTGAAACAGGCGGAAGCGGCGCTCGCCACCGATCCCACAGACGAAAACTACCGGCACCTGATCGAAATTCAGGCGCAATTTCAGGATGTACAGGCAACGGAAGCGCTGATCGAAGGATTTGGCGTGTCCTCGGGCAGGGCCGGGCGGGCTTAGTTTGAAGCGAGTGAGACGTGAAGGCGTTGTTGCGCGTCCAAATGGCGCGTGGCGGGCTAAGTCGGGTAATTGATTCGCTTTTTTAAGGCGAATCATGCGAGAGGCGCTTGACCTTCTTGCAGAATGGCGGAATCAGGACGATTCGAAACGTTAACCCGAACCCGCGTCGACGGGAAATAAGCGATGTGGGGGTACTGGTCACTGGACAGGCAGCCTGCCTGCCACAGATATCAGGGTTAATCTGGACTTAATGCATGTTGCCCAAAAGGAAACCGGTTTTGGGGACAACGACATGCACCAAACGACGAGTTGATGCAGTTACTGGCCCGGTGAAGCGCGTTCATAAGCGAGCGCATCCGATTTGACTGGTCCGACAGCTTACGCGGCTTCGATGTTCGGCCGCTAGGAGAAGATAAAGACTATGGCGACAAAGGAAAAGGAAGAGGTCGAGACCGAACGCGAAGGTGCCACCGATGGCCCGCTGCTCGACCTTTCCGATGATGCTGTCAAGAAGATGATCAAGGCCGCCAAGAAGCGCGGCTATGTCACCATGGACGAGCTGAATTCGGTGCTGCCCTCCGAGGAAGTGACCTCCGAGCAGATCGAGGACACGATGGCAATGCTGTCCGACATGGGCATCAACGTGGTCGAGGACGACGAGCAGGGCGAGGAGCCCGAGGCCGCCGACACGGCGGCCGATGCCGAGGAAGACGCCAACGAGCTGGCCGAGCAGACCGGCACCGCGGTCGCTGCCACCACCACCAAGAAAGAACCGACCGACCGCACCGACGATCCGGTGCGCATGTATCTGCGCGAGATGGGCTCGGTCGAGTTGCTGTCGCGCGAGGGCGAAATCGCCATCGCCAAGCGTATCGAGGCCGGCCGCGAGACGATGATCGCGGGCCTGTGCGAAAGCCCACTGACCTTCCAGGCCATCATCATCTGGCGTGACGAGCTCAACGAATCGAAGATCCTGCTGCGCGAGATCATCGATCTCGAAGCCACCTATGCCGGACCCGAAGCCAAGCAGGCGCCGGTGGTCGAGCGCATCGAGGAAGCCAAGGTCGAGGACAAGCCGCGCCGTTCGCGCGACGAGGAAGACGACGTCACCAATGTCGCCGCCGATACGCGCGGGCTGGTCGATGACGACGAGGAAGACGAGGACGAAGCGAGCCTTTCGCTGGCGGCCATGGAAGCGGAACTCCGCCCGCAGGTGATGGAGACGCTCGACGTCATCGCCGACACCTACAAGAAGCTGCGCAAGCTGCAGGACCAGCAGGTCGAGAACCGTCTCGCCGCCGCCGGCACGCTGTCGCCCAGCCAGGACCGCCGGCTGAAGGAGCTGAAGGACCAGCTGATCAAGGCGGTGAAGTCGCTGTCGCTCAACACGGCGCGCATCGAGGCGCTGGTCGAGCAGCTCTACGACATCAACAAGCGCCTGGTGCAGAACGAAGGCAAGCTGCTCAGGCTCGCTGAAAGCTATGGCGTGCGCCGCGAGGAGTTCCTCAAGGAATATCAGGGCTCCGAACTCGACCCGAACTGGACGCGCGCGATCGGCAACCTGACCTCCCGCGGCTGGAAGGAATTCACCAAGAACGAGAAGGACGCGATCAAGGACCTGCGCGCCGAGATCCAGAACCTCGCTACCGAAACGGCGATCTCGATCCTGGAATTCCGCAAGATCGTCAACCAGGTGCAGAAGGGCGAGCGCGAAGCGGCGATCGCCAAGAAGGAAATGGTCGAGGCCAATCTGCGCCTCGTCATCTCCATCGCCAAGAAATACACCAATCGCGGCCTGCAGTTCCTCGACCTGATCCAGGAAGGCAATATCGGCCTGATGAAGGCGGTCGACAAATTCGAATACCGCCGCGGCTACAAGTTCTCGACCTACGCGACATGGTGGATCCGGCAGGCGATCACCCGTTCGATCGCCGATCAGGCGCGCACCATCCGCATTCCGGTGCACATGATCGAGACGATCAACAAGATCGTGCGCACCTCGCGCCAGATGCTGCACGAGATCGGCCGCGAGCCGACGCCGGAGGAACTGGCCGAAAAGCTCGCTATGCCGCTCGAAAAAGTGCGCAAGGTTCTGAAGATCGCCAAGGAGCCGATCTCGCTCGAAACCCCTGTGGGTGACGAAGAGGATTCGCATCTGGGCGATTTCATCGAGGACAAGATGGCGATCCTGCCGATCGACGCGGCGATCCAGGCCAATCTGCGCGAGACCACCACGCGCGTGCTGGCCTCGTTGACGCCACGCGAGGAGCGCGTTCTCAGAATGCGCTTCGGCATCGGCATGAACACCGACCATACGCTGGAAGAAGTCGGCCAGCAATTCTCGGTCACCCGCGAGCGTATCCGCCAGATCGAAGCCAAGGCGCTGCGCAAGCTCAAGCACCCGAGCAGGAGCAGGAAGCTGCGGAGCTTTTTGGACAGCTAACACTTACCGATTGCAGAGAGATCAAGGGCGCCCATCGAGGCGCCCTTTTTCGTTCCGGGTGCGTGCTCTTGCGGCTCGCACCCTTCGGGAGGATAATTCGGCGTCGGATGCATTTTCTGGGCGACAACCCGGATGCCCGCCCCGGCGAAGCCGCCGTGCTCCGTGGCCCCGGAGGGAGGTGTGCCATGACAAGTTACATCGTGCTGATGAACTGGACCGAGCAGGGCGCCAGAAGCGTCCGCGATTCGCCGAAGCGGCTCGACGCCGCCAGGAAGCAGCTGGGAGACATGGGCGGATCGTTCAAGGCGTTCTACCTGACCATGGGCGAATACGACATGGTGGCGGTGGTCGAGGCCCCCGACGACGCGGTCCTGGCGCGTTTCTCGTTGATGCTGGCGGCGGCCGGCAACGTCAGGACGCGGACGCTGAAGGCCTTTCCCGAATTAGCCTACCGCGAGATCATCACCTCGCTCGGATAGGCCGGCTGGTCCGAAACAGCCTCGTTCGTGCGCAACCGCTCGAGCGAGGTCTTGACCGCGTCCAATTGTTCGTGGTCCTCAGGTTGCGTTACCAACCCAATGTCGAGACCATGCTGACCGTCTGGTACAACACGCGCTGCCCGGTTTGCGATGCCGGCATAAGCAGGCAGAAGCGGCGGTTGATCGAAGCGGTCAAGGCCGGACGGATCGAATTTCGCGACATCAATTTTGAACCGGCAGCGCTTGCCGGGCATGGCGCGTCACTCGAGGATATCCGACGCCGGCTGCACGCCACCGACGCGGCGGGCAGGCTGCTGGTCGGCGCCGATGTGGCGATCGCCGTGTGGAAGGTCACGCCGGGCGAGGGCTGGCTGGCGACTTTGTTCGGCAATCCGGCTGCCTTGCCGCTGACACGCTTTGCCTATGATCGTTTCGCCGACCTGCTCTATGCCTGGAACCGGCGCAAGGGCCGCTGGTAGCAGTCCGTCATCAATGACCAGAAGTGCAAAGTCCCGGAGGACACATCTCCGGACTTTTTCGTGCGAGCTATTGGCTGGCCGGCTCGCAGAGCGAAAGCAAAGCCTCTGGCGCCGCATTCAGATACATCGTAAGATATATCTTGACTTCATCGATTGGCCTGCCTAAATAAGATATATCGTAAGATACAACTCAAGGAGCAATCAATGCACAAACATTTTGGGAACAATCATTTCGGCGAGCGCATGTTCATGCACATGGCCGGCAAATTCGGTGGCAGAGGGGGCGGAGGGTTCGGCCCGTTCGGGCACGGCGGTCGTGGCGGTGGACGCGGCGGCCCCGGCGATATATTCCGCGCCGGCCGCATGCTGGCCGACGGCGACCTCAAGCTGATCACGCTGTCGCTGCTGGCCGAGGCACCGCGCCACGGCTACGACATCATCAAGGCACTGGAAGAGCGCACCAGCGGCATCTACAGCCCGAGCCCGGGCGTGGTCTACCCGACGCTGACCTTCCTGGAAGAGGCCGGCTACGCCGCCTCCGCCGCCGACGGCAACAAGAAGGTATTCTCGATCACCGAGGCGGGCCAGGCGCATCTCGCCGACAACCGCGAGATGATCGACGGCGTGCTCGAGCATCTCGAGCGTTTCGGCCGCAAGATGGCCAAGGCGCGCGACTGGTTCGGCTGGAACGACGAGAGCGAAGAGGGCGGTCGTCGCGGCGGTCGTGGTAGCCGTTCGGAAGCACGCGACGAGTTCCGTGCCGTGCGCCATCGGCTGCGCGCGGCTCTGGGCGACTTCGTCGATGCCCCGGCCGACAAGCAGGCCGAGGCGATCGCCATCCTCGAAGCCGCAGCCGAGGCGCTGGAAGCGCTGTCGCACAAGTAAGGTCTTCCGGCGCGGCCGGACGCAGCCCTTGCCCGCTGGGCCAAGGACCGATAGTGAAATTCATCCCGCGCCACGCTACATGGTGTGGGATGAATGCTGTTGGAGGAAGCCCGATGTCTTTTCTGAAGCGTCTTTTCGGCGGTGGCGGCGGTGAAGCGGCCGAACCAAAAAACGCGGCGCCGGCCAAGCAGGTCGAGCACAAGGGTTTCCTGATCAGCGCCACGCCCTACAAGGCGGATGGCCAGTACCAGACCTGCGGCATCGTTTCCAAGGAGATCGACGGTGTGGTGAAGGAGCACAAATTCATCCGCGCCGACCGTTTTGCCGGGCTCGACGACGCCGTCGACATCTCGATCAAGAAGGGCATCCAGCTCGTCGACGAGCAGGGCGAGCGGATTTTCGCATAGGGACGGGATTGGTCGAGGCGACGAATTTCGGCCTTCCGCCGAAGCGGTTATTCGCCGCCAGTTTCTCGAATGACGGCCGTGGGCCGCAAGCAGAGAGTCTCGACAATTGAGCGTAGCATTTGCCAAGGAGGAAAGTGCTGAGGCAGCATCGGAAACCATCCTGCCGGCTCGCCCTATCTCCGATCGGATCAACCTCGTCACGGAGGCGGGTCTCAAGATGCTGCAGGATGAATTGGCTCGCGCTCAGCAGGCTCTCGAGGCCGCTAGCGTGCTGGAAGATGTCAACGACAGGCGCCGGCAGTCAGCGGTTCCAGTTCGACATATGCGCTATTATGCCGAGCGCGTCCGTACGGCTCAGCTTATGTCGGTGCCCACGTCTAATGACGTTATCGCCTTCGGGCACACCGTTACCTTCAAGCGCGATGATGGCCGCACGCAGACCTTCCGCATCGTCGGTGAGGATGAAGCCAACCCGTCTCAAGCTTCCATATCGCATGGTTCGCCGGTTGCCATCGCGCTGACCGGCAAAACCGTTGGCGACTTTGTCCAGCTAGGGCAGCGGGAACTTGAGATCCTGTCCATTTCTTAGTTGGACATCGGTATGACGCACGACCGGGCGAGTGCTTGGAACCAATGACGGGCGAGACTGTTCAGTTGTAACTTTGATACCACGCTGGCGAGCCCAGCCGTTGGGCAAGCGGCTACCTTGAGGAGTTCTCATCATGATCATTTCGTCCAGAATTCGTTCATTCGCGGTTGCCGTCATCGCCGCAGGGGCAGTCAGCGTTGCCAGCGCCGCGAATGCCGACAGCGGCACGATCCGCTTTGCCATCTACAAGGCTGCCTTCTTCGTGGGCGGATCCGGAGGCGAGGGCACGCTGACCTTCCATGGTCGTCGCTATCCCATCTCGGTCGGCGGCGTCTCGGGCGGTCTCGCCTTCGGGGTTTCGAAGACCTATTTCCACGGGACCGTGCGCCACATCAGGCGCGCCCGGGACGTGACGGGGGTCTACGGTGCGGTGGGCGGTGGCGGCACGCTCGGCAAAGGGGCTCAGGTGATCGTCATGACCAATGACAAGGGCGCCCAGCTCGAACTGTCAGGCAAGCAGGTAGGCCTGCAAGTCAACGCCGATCTCAGCGGTATGTCCATCACGGTGAAGTAGGAGGTTGGTCAGTCCTTGAAATGGACCTGGCTGTGGCGGCGCCGTGTGCCCTCTGGCTCAAATGCCCGCGATCGCGCCGAACGGGTCAGGCTCATGGCGTGCCTGGCCCGCGCGGTTCGGAACTCGATCCGGCCGAAGACTAAGCCGGCTGCAACTCCCGGCGTGGCAGCGGCGGGAACGCGATGGCGATGCCGACCGCGCCAAGCCCGATGAGGGCCGAGCCGATGAACAGCCAGGAATAGTTGGCGTAGGCATCGAACACCATGCCGCCGGCAAGCGGTCCCAGCGCCATGCCGAGGCTGGACAGCATGGTGGCGGCGCCGAATACGGTGCCGAGGATGCGCTGGCCGAAATATTCGCGCGCCAGCACCGCATAGAGCGGCATGACGCCGCCATAAGTGGCGCCGAAGATGACAGCCAGCATATAGAACTGGTCGAGCCGGCTGATCGAGAGATAGGCGGCAATGACGATCGCCTGGATCGCCAGGCCCGCGATCAGCACCGGCTTGACGCCCAGGCGATCGGCAAGCACGCCGTAGAAAAGCCGCCCGCCGAGGCCGGCAAGGCCCTCGACACTGTAGATCGAAACGGCCGCCATTGGGGCGACGCCGCACAGCATGGCGTAGCTGACCATATGGAAGATCGGTCCGGAATGCGCTGCGCAGCAGGCAAAGAAGGTCAGGCCGAGTACGATGAACTGTGGCGAGCGCAGCGCCTGGCCGACCGTCAGGCCGGCGCCTTCGGCAACCGGCGCGGAGCCGGTGTCGGCCACGGCAGGCTTCGGCGGCTGGCGCACCAGCAGCACTGCCGGCAACAGCAGCACCCAGGCGGTGATGCCGATGTCGAACATGGCCGTGCGCCAGTCATAGGCCGAGATCAGCCAGCGGGCGAAGGGCGAGATCGTCATCGGCGCCACGCCCATGCCGGCCGAGACCAGCGAGACCGCAAGGCTGCGGTTGGTGTCGAACCAGCCTGTGGTCAGCGCGATCATCGGCGCGAAGAAGGCGCTTGCGGCGAGGCCGACCAGAACGCCATACGTGATCTGGAAGGTGAGGAGCGAGCCGGCGCGGCTGGCCAGTACCAGCGCCAGCCCGAGCAGCACCGCCCCGATCGTCACGACGATGCGGGCGCCAAAACGATCCGACAGGGCGCCCCAAGCGAAGCCGCCAAGGCCCATCACCAGGAAGTTGAGTGTCATGGCGCTCGAAATGCCGGCGCGCGACCAGCCGGTATCGATCGCCATCGGCTCAAGGAAGATCGCCAGCGAAAACATCGTGCCGATGGCGACACAGGACATCAGCGCGCCAGCGGCGACGATGACCCAACGATAGGAAAGGCTCATTCAAATCTCCCATGCCAGAGGGCAGCGCTGCGCGCTGCTTGCCTCCGAAGGACGCTGGCATCGAGGCCGATCCTACAATCCGGTTGCATTTTTTATCCAGTCTGAAGGACGCTGTTCTTCGATGGCATGGCCTTTTTTGGACGCATTGCCGTTATCCTAAAACCGCTTCGCACTTTTGGGTGACATGCGTCAGATCGGCAGTTCCGACGTGTATTTGATCGTCTGGCTAGGAACGTCCGTCTTGACGTTCTGCACGCCCTTGATGCGGCTGAGATGCTCCGATTGGAAGCGGCGGTAGTCGTCGATGCCGGCTGCCACCACGCGCACCATGGCATCGCAGTCGCCGAGCATCAGATAGCACTCCATCACCTGCGGCAGCTTGGCGACTTCGGTGGCGAAATGCTCGATCGTGTCCTCGTCCTGCGCCTTCAGCCAGATGCGGGTGAAGAAGGTGAGGCCCTTGCCGATGCTGGCCGGGTTGAGCACGGCGACATAGCGGTCGATGATTCCGGCCTCCTCCAGCAGCTTCACGCGCCGTAGGCAAGGCGAGGGCGACAGCCCGACCTCATTGGCCAGATCGTTGTTGGCCATGCGGCCGTCACGCTGCAGCGCCCGTAGGATCCGCTTGTCGATCTCATCCAGCTTCATGGCTCTAGATTCCATCTATTCGGCAGTTTGTGACACTCAATGCCGAAATTCGGTCAAATACAACAATCTTTGCAACCAAATTGCGGGCCGATATCGGTATGTTTGCCGCCAACATCAGTTGATTTCAAACGCAGGGAAGCGGCGGCCGCGAGGCCAGCCGATAGAGAACCATGAGCATTTCACAGGCAGTCGAGGCGGCGGGCGATGGCTCAAGATCCGAATTCCGCCGTGGCGTGACGTCATGTGCGCCGGTGCTGTTCGGCACCATTCCCTATGCGCTGGTGCTTGGCGCCCAGGCCAGGCAGAGAGGCTTAGGCGTTGTCGAACTGTCGGCAATGACGGGACTGAATTTTGCCGGGGGGTCGGAATTCGCGGCGATCCAGCTGTGGACGTCGCCGCCGCACATCGTGCTCATCGTCGCCATCACCTTTCTGGTCAACAGCCGTCATTTGCTGATGGGCGCGGCACTGGCGCCGTTCCTGCGCGATCTGCCGCGGCGCAAGGTCTTTCCGGCGCTGTTCTTCATGTGTGACGAGAGTTGGGCGCTGGGCTTGGCCGATGCCCGGAAGCGCGGTGCTGCCGGTACAATGCCGGCCTTCAGCCCGCGCTACTACATGGGCGCGGCATTGGCGATGTATCTCACCTGGGTGGCCTTCACCACGCTGGGTGCCGTGTTCGGCCCGATGCTCGGCGATGTCGAGGCCTACGGTTTCGACATGGCGTTTCCGGCCGTCTTCCTGGTGCTGATGCGCGGCATGTGGACGTGCATGGCGGCGGCGCGGCCCTGGCTGGTCAGCCTGGTCGTCGCGGCATTGGTCTATCTCTTCGTTCCGGGCGCCTGGTATGTCGCCGCGGGTGCCGTGTCGGGGCTGGCGACGGCCTGGCTGACGGCAGGTGATGCATGATCGACGCAACTACCCTCCTCACCATCATGCTGATGGCCGGCGTCACCTACCTGACGCGGATCGGCGGCTACGTCGTGCTGCGCAACCGCATGCTCAGCGTGCGTGCCACGGCGGTGATGGAGGCGGCGCCCGGTTGCGTGCTGATCTCGGTCATCGCGCCGGCCTTCGTGTCGCGCAATCCGGCCGACCTTCTGGCGCTGGCGATCACTTTGATCGCCGCGACGCGGCTGTCCATGCTGCCGACCGTGCTGATCGGGGTCGCTTCGGCGGGGCTGTTGCGGCATCTGATTGGCTAGAACGAAAAAAGGCAGGCGCGCCGCGCCTGCCTTTTCAATCCAGTTGATCGGGGTGACTTAAGCTGCCGCCGCGACATCCCGGGTGGCGGCCACCACGGCGTCGACCTTTGCGGTCGCCCTGGCGAGCGCTGATGCCACCGCGTCAGGCCCCATGCTGACCCCTTCGATGCGAATGACGTCGACATCGGTCATGCCGAGGAAGCCGAGCACGCCGCGCAGGTAGGGAATGGCGTGATCGAACTGCACGGCAGCACCTTCCGAATAGATGCCACCCGAAGCCAGCACGATATAGACCTTCTTGCCGGTGACGAGACCCTTGGGGCCGTTCTCGCCATAGGCAAAGCTCTTGCCGGAACGAGAGATGTGGTCGACCCAGGACTTCAGCGTCGAGGAGATGTTGAAGTTGATAAAGCCTGTGGCCAGGATCACCGTGTCGGCGGCGAATAACTCGTCGAGCACTACATCGGAGACGCCGACGACTTCAGCTTGGCGCGGAGTGCGGGCTTCTGCCGGCACGTAGATGCCGCTGGCGTAGTCGGCGTCGATATGGGGGAGCGGATTGGCGACGAGGTCGCGCACGACAAGCGTGTTCGACGGATCGGCGGCGACGAGCTTTTCAGCGAATTCGGTAGCGATGCGAGTCGAATGCGAGGCGGCGCCGCGCGGGCTCGAGGTGACGAGAAGAATGGACATTTTGGGCTCTCCAGCGGTTGGAATGATTTGTCCCGCCAGATATGGGGCTATCGACCCATTCGATAAACTGGTATATTTTCTATACGATCCATCCATAAGTTAGATATAGCGATGCAGCCCAACCCAACGCTCGACCAACTTCAGATCTTTGTGACAGTCGCTGATACAGGCAGCTTCTCGGCCGCCGGCCGCAAGCTCAACCGGGCGCAGTCCGTCATCAGCTATGGCATCGCCAATCTCGAGGCGCAGCTCGGGCTGAAACTGTTCGAGCGCGAGGGGACGCGCGAGCCGCAGCTGACCGAGATCGGCCGGGCGATGCTGGAGGATGCACGCCGCATGGTCGGCGTGCTGCAGCGCATTCGCTCGCGCGTCGACGGCCACCACCAGGGGCTTGAGGCTGAAGTCGCGCTGTCGGTCGATGCGGCGCTGCCCTCACCGGTGCTGGTTCGGGTACTGAAGGCATTCGAGGCGCAGTTTCCGACCGTGATGCTGCGGCTACATATCGGCACGCTCGGCCTGATCCCCGACCATGTCGTCAGCGGCCAGGCCGACCTTGGCATTGGTGGCTTGCTGGGCGAGGTCGACGTGCATCTTGTGCGCATCGGCTTCATGTCGATCGTGCTGGCTGCCGCGCCCACCCACCCGCTGGCGTTGCTGCCGAAACCGGTGGCGATCGAGGATGCGCGCGAACACACCCAGCTTGTCGTCACCGATCAATCGGAGCGCACCAAGGGGCGCGACTTCGGCGTCTACGCCTACCGCACATGGCGGCTGACGGACATGCGCACCAAGCATACGCTGATGCGCGAGGGGTTGGGCTGGGGCGGGCTACCGCGCTGGCTGATCGCCGACGATCTGGCGAGCGGCCGGCTGGTCGAACTCGACCTCGAGTCCTTCAGGGAGGTGAGTTCTCCCCTGTTTGCCATGCATCGCAACGATCGCAGCCCGAAGCCGGCGGCGGCCTGGCTGATCCACCAGTTCAAGCGACAGCTCGGCTGCTTCAACGAGTTCGAACCGGGCGAGGTGCCTGAGGAGGAGCCGGAGACAGACCTTCGATCAGTGCCATGAGCACGGCGCGGTAATCCTCGGCCGAGGCACCGGCCTCGATGGCCAGCGCGGCGCGGTCGAAGGCAGCGGCAAAGAGCGCTGTCAGTGCCTCCGCCGGCAATCTCGTCATCGTCTGCGCCCGCATTGCCGCAACCAGACCTTCGCGCAGCGAGCGGTTACCGTGACGGTTGTCGATCTCGTCCATGGCGGCGCGGCCGAGCACGGCCGGCCCATCGAGCAACAGCAGCCGTGTGCGGCCGGGCGCACGCATGGCGGCGAGATAGGCATCCGAACCGGCAATGAGTGCGTCGCGGGCAAACAGCGACGGCGGCGAGGCGTGCTCGATCTCTTCGGCGACCGCTGCCGCCTCCTGCTCGACCACGGCGGCAAATAGCGCCTGCTTGTCGGCGAAATGATGGTAGAGCGCGCCGCGCGTGACGCCGGCGGCGGCAACGATCTCGGGCGTGCCGGTCTCGGCATAGGACTTTTCGGTGAACAGCTTTCGCGCCGCGGCAATCAGGTCGGCGCGCGTCGCCTCGGTGCGGTCGCGGTTGGAACGGCGCGCGGAGTCCTGTTGCATACATGCAGCCTGTATGTTAGTCAAATTTGCATACAGACTGTATGTTATCTGAGGGGAGAAGGAAAGATGAAGACCACAAGCTATTATCCGGTACTGATGACCGGCGACGTCGCCGGGACGGCGGCTTTTTATGTCAGACATTTCGGCTTCCAGCCGCTGTTTGAGAGCGACTGGTACGTGCATCTGCGATCGATGGATAACAGCAGAGTCAATCTCGGCATCGTCCAGGGCGACCACGAAACGATCCCGCAAGCGGGGCGGGGCCGCACATCGGGCCTGCTGATCAATTTCGAGGTTCGCGATCCGGACGCGGTCTACGAGCGCGTCCTTGCCGCCGGCCTGCCGATCCTTCGATCCTTGCGCGACGAGCCCTTCGGCCAGCGCCATTTCATCACCAAGGACCCCAACGGCGTGCTGATCGACGTCATCAAGCCGATCCCGCCCAGTGAGGAATTTTTGGCGCAGTATAAAGAGGGGGCAGCGGGGGCCTGAATGGCGACGCCGGAGCCGCGGCCGCTTGGCTGGCCCCGTCGCCTCGCTCTATGGTGGCTCGACAAACGCGAGCCTGCCCATGCGCAAGATCTGCCTTATCCGCGCTCCGTCCAATCTCGGCCTTCGGCCGCTGCACCCCGGCCATGTGCCCGGGACGTGGCGGGCGCCGGAGGCACTGAGCGAGGCCGGCCTGGTCGAGGTGCTTTCGCCGGCCAAGGTGGTCGATCTCGAGCGGCCGGCATACAGCACCGAACCCCAGCCGGGCACCCGGCTGCGCAACGGTCCTGCGATCCGTCGCTTCAATCTGGAGCTTGCCGGGATCGTCGCCGGCGCACTCGGGCGCGGCGAGTTCCCGCTGGTCATTGGCGGCGATTGCTCGATCCTGCTTGGCGCGCTGGCGGCGGCGCGGTGCTCCGGTCCGCTGTCGCTGGTGCATGTCGATGGCCACAGCGATTTCCGTCACCCCGGCAATTATGATGTCGCCGCCGCGCTCGGCTCGGCCGCTGGGATGGACCTCGCGCTCGCTACCGGGCGTGGCGAGCCGTTGCTGACCGACTGGCCAGGCATTGCCGTGCCGCTGGTGGCGGACGAACAGGTGATCCAGATCGGCGAACGCGAGAGCCGCGACGCCGACTTCGCCTGGCCTGATATCAATTCCACCGCCATGACGCTGATCGACGTCTTTGCCGCACGTGAACTCGGCGTGGCGAAGGTGCTGGAAAAGACCCGCGCGACGCTGGCGCGGTCCCCCTACTGGCTGCATCTCGACATCGATGTGCTCGACCAGACGGTGATGCCGGCGGTGGATTCGCCGGGCAGCCCAGGCATCGATCCGGACGACCTCGTTGCCGTCCTCTCAGCGCTGGTAGCCGGTTCCGCCTGCGTCGGCATGGACATAACGATCTTTGATCCCGACCTCGATCCGACAGGCGACCTGGCGGCGTTGCTGGTCTCGCTGTTCGGGCGAGTGTTTGCGTCAGTATAGCACTAGCTCGCCCTTGCCACCGGCGTCACCGTCACCTGGCTGACACCGGTGCGGCGCACGACGGTGCACAGTGTTTCGCGGCCGATGCGTTCGGCGTCGAGCAAACGCACGAGGTCGTCGACGCCGGTGACCGGGCGGCCATCGATGGCGGCGATGATGTCGCCCTCCTTCAGGCCGGCCTTGGCTGCCGGACCGTCCTTTTCGACACTGCGCAGCCGAACCGCCGTCTTGCTCGACACTTGCGACAGCAGCGCGGCGCGGCGCGGCAAATTGGCTGTGTCGGCCGAAACGCCGATGAAGGCGCGGCGCACGCGGCCGAAGCGGATGATCTCCGAAATGACGAAATTGGCGGTGTTGGAGGCGACCGCGAAGGCGATGCCTTGCGCGCCGTGGATCATGGCGGTGTTGACGCCGATGACCTCGCCGGCCGACGACACCAGAGGCCCGCCGGAATTGCCGGGGTTGAGTGCCGCGTCGGTCTGGATGACATCGTCGATCAGCCGGCCGGTCGAGGCGCGCATCGAGCGGCCGAGTGCCGAGACGACGCCTGACGTGACGGTCCATTCGAAGCCTAGCGGATTGCCGATGGCAATCGCGATCTGGCCGCGCCGCAGCCGCTTGGAATCGCCCAGCGGCGCGACATCGGCGAAGCTGCCGTCGGCGCGCACCAACGCGATGTCGGTGTCGGGGTCGCGGCCGAGCACGCGGCCTTCGCGGGACGCGCCGTCCGGCATCGAGACGCGCACTGTCCTGGCATCGCCGACGACATGGAAATTGGTGACCACCAGCCCGTCCGGCGCGATGACGAAGCCGGAACCGTGGCCGCCCTGACCGCCAACGCGCTCGATGCGGCAGACGGCCGGGCCGATGCGGTCGACCGCATCGGCGACCGTCGTCGAATAGGCGTCAAGCAGCGTGTTGTCGGCCAATATGTCATCGGCCAATGTGTCGTCGGTTTGGAATTCGGCGGCGGCGAGGGCCATCGGTGGGCTCCGTGTTATCAGGCTTGATCGTGACTATATGTGCGGAGCGGCTGGAACCGCCGCGACCTGACCAGATGGCCAGTCAAACCGGCAACTAGCCGTCAGGCGAGTACCTCTGAGCGCGCTATCGAGCGATATCTGGGGCATGGATGAACCCAGGAGACCAATATGAGCGATTTCAATCTGAGTGCGTTTTCGGAAGCCGTCGCCGACCTCGCCGCCAAGGCGGCGCCGGCAACGGCGAGTTTCGCCACGCATCATCACCGCACAGCAACCGCCTTTCACTGGCGTGACGGTTATTTCGTCACCGCCGAAGAGGCTGTCGAGGCCGGCGAGGAGATCGAGCTGGTGCTGGCCTCGAGCGAGACGGTGAGGGCCGAACTCATTGGCCGTGATCCTTCGACCGGCGTCGCCCTGCTGAAGCCGGCTATTGCCGTCAACGCCGCGCCGTTGGCCAAGGCTGGTGCGGTGCGGCCCGGCAACATCGCCATCGCCATCGGCAACAGTGACGGTTCCGCTCTGGCCGTATCGGGCTCGGTCGGCGAGGTCGGCCCGGCTTGGCGTTCGATGCGCGGCGGCACCATCGACCGGCGCATCAATCTTGCCGTCGGCGCCGGCGGCCGCTTCGAGGGCGGCCCGGTGCTCGACGCCAAGGGTGCGCTGATCGGCATGCTGTTGTTCGGGCCGCGCCACCGGGCGCTGGTGATGCCTTACGAGACAATCGAGCGGGCGGTTGCGACGCTGCGCGAAAAAGGTCATGTCGCGCGCGGATATCTCGGCGCCGGCCTGCATCCGGTGCGCGACCGCGACGCGCATGGCGCGATGGTGATGAGCCTGGACGAGGATGGCCCGGCCAAGGCCGCCGGCCTCTCTCTCGGCGATATCATCGTGGCGTGGAACGGCGAGGCCGTGCATGGTCCGCGCGACCTGATCCGCAGGCTCGGGCCTGACAGCGCCGGCGCTTCGGTAATGCTCGGCGTCGTACGCGGCGGCGAACAGCGTGATGTCGCGCTGACGATCGGCGAAAAGCCACTTTCCTGAGAGGAGTGATGGACACGCTCACCAGCGACCGGATCATGACTGACGGTGCCGCCTCGCGGCGGCTGGTGGTGCTGATTGCGCTTGGCGACGCGTCGCGCGCCGAGCGCCTGGCTGCCGCGCTTGCCGCGAGCGATGACCTGCTGCCGGTCGTGGCCGGCAGAGCCGACGTCGCCATCGTCGACGACAGCAGCGGCGACGCAGTGCCGGCCTCCATCCCACGGGTGCTGCTGTCGGGGCGCGCCAACATCGAGCGGCCTGCCGGCGAGGTGTTGGCTGTGATGTCCGCTGGCGCGGACGATTTGTTGATCGTCGCTGCGGCGCGGCTGGCAGCGGCCGGCTATCGCGTATCGGGCGATGGCAGAAGCAGGCGCCATGACGACTTCCCTGCCGGCGATGGCGGGCCGTTCGAGGATGAAGCCTCCGATGATCATACTGTCCGCCCGGTGCTGTCACCGCGCGAGGCGGAAGTACTGGCGCTGCTGGCCGAGGGCGCGCCCAACAAGGTGATCGCGCGGCGGCTGAATATTTCCGTACACACGGCGAAGTTCCACGTCGCCGCAATCCTGATCAAGCTGGGTGCCGCCAACCGCACCGACGCAATCGCCATTGCGATGCGGCAGGGGCTGGTGCTGGTCTGATATCGATCACACCGCCGCCTCAATATCGGTGAGGCGGAAATCCTCACCCTTGAACAGCAGCGGCATGGCTTCGAGACGCGCCGTGGCGTAGGCGATGCAGTCGCCAAAATTCAGCGCCGCCGGATGCCGGCCCTTGCCGTAGCGCAGGAAGGCCTGGCGTGCGACGGCGGCATGGTCGGCGGTAAAGGCAACGGTCCCGATCGAGGCGGTGCGCAGGAAGTCGTCGAGGCGATCAAGGATTTCATCCTGCTTGCCGCCCGCGAGCACCATCGTCGTTTCAAGAAAGGTTGGCGCCCCCAACAGCCGCCTTTTGGCCTGTGCGATCGCCAACACCAAACGCTCGTGACCAGGCTCGGCGCGCAGGATAGCGACCAGGGCCGAGGAATCGATGATCATTTCGTCGGGATCCCGAATTCGTCGTAGCCGAGGATTTCGTCGTCGGTCATCGCATTTTCGCGTTTGGGGATCTTCCCGGCGCTGTCGGAGATCGCCATCAATCGCTGAAACAGGTCGCTGGTTTCGTCGCGCGGCACCAGCCGCTCGCGTGCAATCTCGCGCTCGAGACTCTGGCGGATGGCCTCGGTCACCGACACGCGGCGGCGTCGAGCGAGTTCGCGCGCCATTTGCTCGACTTCCATGTTCTTAATCGACAGTGCCATGCTATATTCTACCTATCTGTATAGAATATATATCGAACGCTCAGCAATTCCAACAGATTTGGACCGTAGGCCCGCGCCAGCCGCCGCAGCGTCACCACGGCGTCGCACCGCAAGCTCTTGTATCCGTGACCGCCACAGGCAAGGATTGCGTAAGGAAAATACGCAGGCGGAGGAAAAATGTCGCTCAAGGGAAAGACGCTGTTCATCTCCGGCGGATCGCGCGGCATCGGGCTGGCGATTGCGCTGCGTGCTGCGCGCGACGGCGCCAATGTGACGATCGCGGCCAAGACCGCCGAGCCGCATCCAAAGCTGCCGGGCACGATCTATACGGCGGCTGAAGAGATCGAGCAGGCCGGCGGCAAGGCGCTGCCGGTGCTGTGCGACATCCGCGAGGAGGCTCAGGTTGCCGAGGCGGTCGCAAGGACTGTCGAAAAATTCGGCGGCATCGACATCTGCGTCAACAATGCCAGCGCCATCCAGCTCACCGGCACGCTGGAGACCGACATGAAGCGCTATGACCTGATGCATCAGATCAACATGCGCGGCACCTTCCTGGTCTCCAAAATGTGCATTCCACACCTGAAGTTAGCCAGCAATCCTCATATCCTGAATCTGGCGCCGCCGCTCGACATGAAGGCCAAGTGGTTCAAGAACCACGTCGCCTACACGATGGCCAAGTTCGGCATGTCGATGTGCACGCTGGGCATGAGCGCCGAGTTCGCCAAGGACGGCATCGCCGTCAATTCGCTGTGGCCGATCTCGACCATCGATACGGCGGCGGTGCGCAATCTGCTCGGTGGCGCGACGGTGGCGGCGATGAGCCGTTTGCCCGACATCATGGCAGATGCCGCACATGCCATCTTCATGCGGCCGTCGCATGAGGCGACCGGCAATTTCTACATCGACGAGGAGGTGCTGCGCGCCGAGGGTGTCAGCGACTTCTCGGTCTATTCACCTGATGCGACAGGGCCTCTGGCCGGCGACTTTTTCGTGCCGGACGAGGTGTTTGCGCGTACGGACAGCAAGATCAAGAATATCTATTAGGCCCTGGGCGTTGGAGCCAAGCCGTCCGCCTGAGTCACGGGAAAGCCTAGCTCAAACAAGTCTGTAGGGCATCGATCCTGCCGGGATGATTCAACGCCCGGCAGACGCTGGCTCACTCCACGCTCTTCTTGCCTTTGCTCAGCCCCATCAGCCGGTCGATATAGGCGAGCATGAACGCCGAGACGACGAAGGCGAGATGGATGATGGTCAGCCACATCAGCTGGTCGGTAGTGTAGGAGGATGAGTTCAAGAACACCTGCAAAAGGTGGATGGAGGAGATAGCGACGATGGTCGAGGCGACCTTGACCTTCAGCGACCCGACATCGATCGTGCCCAGCCAGTGGACGCCGCCGTCCTGGTCGTCGAAGCGGCTGACGAAATTCTCGTAGCCCGAGATGATGACCATCACCACCAGCGAGGCGACCAGTGCCGCGTCGATGAGGCCGAGCATCTTCAGGATGGTGTCGGTGTCGCCGAGCGTGAAGGCCAAGGTGATGAACTCGTAGAGCTTCTTGCCGAACGAAAGCCCATAAATGGCCAGCGCCACACCCAAACCGAGATAGAAGACGACCAGCAGCCAGCGCGAGGCAAGAATGATCGATTCGATGGCGAGTTCGAGACGCTTCATGAGGTGGTTCCGATTGGTTCTTCGGCCGTATTTCGGTTAGGCCACCGCAGTTTGCAAGGCAAAAAACCCCGCCGGAGAGGGTCCGGCGGGGCTCAATGCGTCCCGCTGGAGTCGGGACGGGGCAGGGAACGCCCAGTCCTGAATCTGGGATAGGTGCGCCTTCGATTCAATGAGCCCGGTTGCATACCAGTACAATTCTTGTTGAACCCGGCACGTCGATCCATCCCCGGCAGGGCCGGGGATGGATGCTTGTCGTTCCGGTTCTACAAACCAGGTCATGATTTTGAAATCATGGCCTATTTGTTGCTGGCCACAGGCGCCACCAGCGAGGTGATGCGGCGGATGGCAACGCGCCGGTTCTCGCGGTTGGGCGCCGCCGTGTTGACCTTCAGATACTGCTCGCCATAGCCCTGTGTCGTGAGGTTTTCCGGCGGTATGCCGAAGGCGTTGGTCAGCGCCTCCGCCACCGCTTCCGCGCGGCGATCGGACAGAGCGAGGTTCGCCTCCGGTGTGCCGACTGCGTCGGTGTGGCCTTCGATCAGGAAGGTCTCGGCCGGGTTCTTCTTCAACAGCTTCTCCATGGCGGTGGCGACGCCCTCGAGCTTCTGCACCTCGGTGTCGGAGATAGAGGCCGAGCCGAATTCGAAGTTGAGCGTGTCGAGATCGACGCGGCGTGCGATGTCGCGCACGCGGGCCGAACGCTTGACCTCGTCGATCGAGTAGAGCCGCTGCACCCGTTCCACCGGCGGCTGTTCGAGGAAGGTGTAATAGTCGTCCGGATCCTCCACATCCTCGGAGTCCAGGATGTACTCTTCGCGCGGAATGGTGAGCCGCATCGGCGGCAGGTCATCGCCCGGATCGCGCCAGTCGCTCTCATCCTCATAGTGCCGCTCGTCGACATAGCTCAGCACATACTCGCGTCCATCCGGCGCAATGCGCGAACGCTGGATGACGTCGCCGTAGCGGTTGCGGATGGTGACGATCTGGACACCATTGTCACGCTCGACAATTTCCCGGGTGCGATCGCCCGACAGATCCTCATAGTACACGTTCCTGGCGCCGCGGTGCATACGCGGAGCGTCATTGCTTTCCACGATCGTCTGGTTGTTGAACTGGAGGATGACGCGGTCGCCGAGTTCCCTGACGACGTCGACGCCTTTCGGACGCCGACGGTCGCGGACGTTCTCATCGGGCGCACGCTCGACGCGTTTGCCCTTTTCCTCCGTCACAGGGGCGATCTTTTCAGGCTGGATTGCCTGTTGGGCCGACCTGTCGTCGGTGGGTGGTGGTCCCTGGTCGACCGGGGCAGGCTTTGGAGCCTGCGCCTGCTCGCCATTCTGCTGGGCAGGCTGGTTGGCCTGCTCGCCACTCGCATTCTCGCCTCCCTGTGGACCGTTCTTGCCCTTGCGCTTGCGCAGGACATCCTTCTGGCTGTCGAGGATGGGGGCTGCATTCTTCTCGGCCGGGGCTTCACCCTGGGCCGCATTTCCACCCTGGGCCGGCTGTTCACCTTGGGCCGGCTGTTCGCCGGTCACGGGCTGCCGGCCATTGGCGGGTTGTTCGGCCGTCGACGGTTGTTCTCCGGTGGCCGGCTGCTCTCCCGTCACCGGCTGTTCGCCGACAGGCTTCTTGCCGCGCTTCTTCTTTTCCTGAGGCTGCTGTTCGCCCTCGGCGGGCGCCGCCTGCTGCTCGGGCTGAAGCGGTTCGGCTTGCGGAACAGGCTCGCCGGCGGGCGCTTGCTTCCTGGCCGGCGCCTGTTCGGCGGGTGCGGCTTCGATCTGCTGGTCCTGCTTGTGCTTCTTGCGCAGGGGCTGTGGGTTGTTGTCGTTTGCCGGGGCCGCCTGCTCGGCAGGTTGTTCGGCCGGCGCCTGCTCAGTCTGCTGCCGCTGATCGCGCTTCTTCCTGCGCGGCTGCTGTTCCTCGACGGGTGCGGCCTGTTCGACCGGCGCCTGTTCGGTCTGCTGCTGCTGATCGCGCTTCTTCCTGCGCGGCTGCTGTTCCTCGGCGGGTGCGGCTTGTTCGGCTGGCGCCTGTTCGGTCTGTTGCTGCTGATCGCGCTTCTTCCTGCGCGGCTGCTGTTCCTCGGCGGGTGCGGCCTGTTCGGCCGGTGCCTGTTCGGTCTGTTGCTGCTGATCGCGCTTCTTCCTGCGCGGCTGCTGTTCCTCGGCCGGAGCGGCCTGTTCGGCCGGCGCCTGCTGGGTCTGCTGCTGCTGATCGCGCTTCTTCCTGCGTGGCTGCTGCTCCTCGGCGGGCTGCTCGGGCTGCTCGCTCTGGGCAGGCGCTGCCTGCTGTTCAGGCGCGGCCCTCTTGCGCTCGCGCTTTTGTTCCGGCTCCGCCTGCTGCTTCTGCGCGCAGGCTTCGGCCGATTCGCCCTCGGCGCACGCCGCTTGCGCCAAAATGAATGGGGCTGACGTGCGCTGGGTAGGGCCGAACGCGGCACTTTCCCGAAGCGGGAACGCGCCCAACGGCGCGGATGCCATAAGCAGGCCAAGTGCGGTGCCGGCCAGAATCCGTGGTTGGCGTTTCATCGAAAACTCTCCTTGTGGGGTCCCATCCTTGCCGAAACCGATCTTGCGTCGATTGGTTCCAGTTTGGCTGAGATAGAGGCCGTACGGGGCGATTGGCCGGCCTTTTGAAGGCAACTTCGTGTCTTTCAGCAGGCGCCGCCGCATTCGGCCCGTTGCCCTGCTTGACCTTGCCGGCGGCTAGGGCCACATGCCGGGAATGGAAACGCCATTCTGGAAAACCAAGACGCTGGAGGCGATGAGCCCGGCCGAGTGGGAATCGCTCTGCGACGGCTGCGGCAAATGCTGCCTGTCGAAGCTCGAGGACGAGGATACCGGCGAAATCTACTGGACCAGCGTCGGCTGCCGGCTGTTCGACGCGCAGACCTGCCGCTGTTCGGACTATGCCAACCGGCTGGCGCGCGTTCCCGACTGCGTCGGGCTGACGCCGCAGAATGTGCGCACCATCAGCTGGCTGCCCAGCACCTGCGCCTACCGGCTAGTGGCCGAGGGCCGCGATCTCTACTGGTGGCACCGGCTGGTGTCGGGCAGCGCCGAGACCGTGCATGAAGCCGGCATCTCGATGCGCGGCCGGGTCAAGGCGAGCGAGACCGATCTTGCCGAGCCTGAGGACTATTTTGACTACATGCTGGACGACGAGCCCTGAGGCTCGCGCCGGGGACGACGAATCCTGAGGCTCGCGCCGGGGATGACGAACCGCAGGGGTCGGGTTGGGGGCAGGTGATCTTCAGCCAATCCGCTGGGTCGGAACCGGGTGCCGAGCCAACTTTTTGGTGCTCACCACAGGCTGTGGACGATGGCGAATGGCCGGAATTTCCTTTTTCCCGCCACATGAACCAGAGATGAACAGCAGGTTCGTAAAGAGTTCAGACAGGTAAGTGCATTCTCCCACCATCGGTTCACGAGGACGGGTGAAAGCCCGCAATGAAGGAGAGAAGACAATGTTCAACACCATCAAGACGGCAGCCCTTTCGGCCATGGTCGGTCTCGGCACGCTGATGGCTATCCCCGCTCATGCCGACAGCCTCTATCTCGGCTTCGGCAACAACAACGACCCGCGTTTCGGCGTCTATACCGGCGACGATGGCTATCGCCATCGCCGTGATGAACGCCGTGGCGACTGGCGTGATGAACGCCGCGGCGGCTGGCGTCGTGGCTGTTCGCCGGACCGTGCCCTCGACAAGGCCGAACGCATGGGCCTCTACCGTGCCCGCATCGTCGACGTCAGCCGTCGTACGGTGAAGGTGATGGGCCGCCAGGACGGCGACCGCGTCGTGGTCGTGTTTGCCAACGAGCGCGGCTGCCCGGTTATCTATCGCTGAGGCTGGGTTCAGCTTGATTGTAGGGGCATGATCTTCCCGAACCTGCGGTTCGGAAAAGATCAGCCTGGGAGCTTAGAGGCATGATCTTCTACGAAGATCAGCCAGGCAGCATGATCTTTAAGCAAGATCAGCTGGGAGACACGACCTTCTGCGAAGGTCAGGGGGTGTGGCTCGAAAAGACCCCGCGGGAGCAATCCCGCGGGATTTTTCATGCACGCTATTGGCTGGTGACTGTATCCGTGGCCGGGCAAGGCCACGGATCGTTCTGTGCCGGTTACTTCAACTCGAAGGTTACGGTGACCTGCACATTGTAGGAATTCTCGCCAGCCTGCACCGGAGCCGCGGCACCCGCGGCGTCGAAGGCCTTGGCATTGATCGGCATCGGCGTCGGCGCGATGTTCTGGTCGGTGATCTCGAGCACCTTGCCGAGGCTGACGCCGGCGGCCTCGGCCAGCGTCTTGGCCTTGGCCATCGCATTGGCGACCGCCTTCTTGCGCGCTTCGCTGACCGTTGCCGCCGGGTTGTCATTGGTGAAGGCGATGCCGCCGCCCTGGTTGACGCCCAGCGACACCGCCTTGTCGAGGATCTCGCCGGTCTTGTCGACATCGCGCACCCGCACCGAAAGCGTGTTGGTCACCTGATAGGCGATGAGTTCGGCTTCCTGGCTGCCGTCCGGCTTGTTGGTGTAGTTGTAGCGCGGGTTGATCTGGATGCCTGCGGTCTGCAGGTCGCGGTCCTTGATGCCGGCCGACTTCATCGCCGCGATCACGGCGGCCATGGCATCATTGTTGGCGTCGAGCGCGGCGCGCGCGGTCTTGGCCTCGCGCATGACGCTCAGCGTCAGGACCGCCAGATCGGGGGCTACGGTTGCTTCGCCTTCACCTGACACGATGATGCGGGGCGGCGTCGGCAAATCGGTGGCTCCAGCCATCGCCGGAAAAGCGATTGCAGCGGCGAGCGCGAGAGGCAAAAGGTGTCTGGTCATGAAAATCTCCTTGGTCTGCGATCAAGTCGCAAAGGTCGCGTAGGGCGCGATTATGGGTTGATTTGGGCGATCTGCGGAAGCCCGTCGGGAAAGCCTTGTGCCGCGATGGGAAAAACATTAATCCAGCCGGCGTGGGGCCTGTAGCTCAATGGTTAGAGCCGGCGGCTCATAACCGCTTGGTTGGGGGTTCGAGTCCCTCCGGGCCCACCATAACCATTGATTTTATTGCATAAATTTCGTGAAGGCCCACGGTTGGCCCACGCTGGGCCCACGCTCACCGTGGCGCCTCAATGTCGGCCTTGGGCTCGATCGCTAAGATTTCTCGTCATCGGACGATCCGCAAATTTGTCTGGCGCTTCATTTGATCGCGCTTTTGTTCGCGCTGGTTGATCGCTCTCGCGATATCTACGGCGATGCGCTTCTTGTTGGCGTCCCGCACATACTCGTCAGTCACTGCCATGGAGGAGTGTCCCATTGCTTCCATGATAGCCCTGGCTTGGATGTTGCACTCGGCGAGATACGTGCCGAAGGTACGGCGTAGCCCGTGCAGTGTGTAGCCCTCCGGAATGCCGGCTTGCCTGGTCCAGTGTGCCATCATGCCGGTGAGGCTTTTTTCCGAGAACGGGTTGCCATAGGCGGTCTTCAGCACCGTTCCTCCCGCGGACCGGTCAAGCGGCTCTAGCGCCATAGCCAGTTTGTCGACAACGGGTATGAACATCTCTCTGCCGCCGTGGCGATTGCGGTTCTTCCTTTGGCGGAAGGAGAATGCCTCAATGGCCACCAGCGAACTATCGAAAAGCTCGACTTCCTCAAGCACAAGATCTTCCCAATCAAGATCCGCGATGTCGCCGCGTCGGTTACCGAGCCAGAAGCCAAGCGCATAGCAAGTGCGCGCGCGTGTGCCTATCGGATGCCGTTGCTCGAACTTCTCCCGGATAGCAATTGGCCATGCTGGGTTCTTCGTTGATTTCGGGACGCGGACGCGAATGGATAGCGACGGATCGTTCTGTGGTTTGATCCATTTCTCGATCTCAATAGCCACCCACAAGAGCTTTTTGATAGCGACGAGTGTGTGTTTTGCAACTGTCCGGTTCTTCTTGAAAATGCCTTCGATGATTGACCTCAGGCGGTCGGCGTCCATGTATTCCACCGGCACGTCGCGCCACGTCAGGACGTGCGTTGGGTCCACGGGCGTGTTCAAGAAGCGTTCAATCAGACTTCTGTTTTTGTCCTGTGTCGCAGGGTCGAAATCGGCCCATTCCATAGTTCCTTCGAGGCGCCGGGCAGCTTGCCCGAAAGTCTTTGGTAGCGCTCGTCCTGGGAGGTCGATGATCTGCGCTTTGGCGGCTTGGCCACTGATAGCGCGCTGGTATGCCGCTTCGAACATTTCGTCGCCGGGCTCACCAGGAAGAGCAATCTGAGGGGCATGGCGATTTGCGCGGAAACGCCAGATAATTTTCCCATTCTTGACGCGCGAGGAGGCGCAGGGATAGTCCGGATGAGTTGCCATGACGCACCATCAAGTCATGAATAGCCCGTTGCCACTTCATTTTATCTTCGGACTTGCGGCCAGCAAAGCCCCCAGACCATCTTCTTTACTCGGAAGTTCAGAGAACGCGATGTCGAGTTCAACACGGTCCCAAATCACCCGACTGTTGATACGCTTCGGTTTCGGCATGCGGCGATCGGCAACCATCTCGTCAAAAAGCGTCGGCCCAACGCCCACGTAACGTGCAGCTTCGACACGGGGGAGCCCTCGTGGCGGATACGACAGCCCATCACCCTTCATGGCTGCCGCCTAGAAGATGTCGGTCCGCCGCTGGCGGCTTACCACCTAGCTCCCATCGAGAGCGCCACATGGCCGTCGAACTGGCCAAACCAGACATACCGCACCGTCCAATGTCGAATACGATCTCCTCATGGATAGGAAGACGTATCTCTGCTTGGAAGATGTCTCAGTGGTCCATTCGGCAAACGGCGAAAATGGAGTGCAAATCGGCGAGGTAGCCCTCCACCGCGCCGATCTTCGCTCGGGACACCGTCGGCGCTACCGCTCGAGTTTCGGCGTCCGTTCTGGCGGCATCAGCCTCGTTTGACCACAACTATTCGAAATGTACCGACTGTCCGCGCATCATCGCCAGCGTTAGCGCGATTGCAGGATTTGCTGGCGGCTTTTCCATAAGAACGGAACACCGTCGAAATCGCGCCAGGCCGCCATCCGCAATTCGTCATCGTCATGGCTAGATGCCGGGTTGAAGACATGGGCATCATATGGGTCTCGACTAATCTCGATTGTCCAGTCTTTGAGAGCCTTTCGAGCCATTTCTTCGACCTGCGCAAGATCGCTGGTAAAGAAAGGGATGCGCTCGCCGTCTTCCGAGAGTGGCTCAACCCGATCCAACGTCGGTCGCTCCGGAACCCAGCCGAGAACGAAGGCAATATCGAAGTCAATCTGGCGATCGGGGCCGGTCGTGATTTCCAGCCGTTCGACGACGTCTGGATAAAGTTGCTTCCGTTCCGGCCAAGAGTCCACAACCGCGTCCGCCTGCAACCGCGTGCGTGGAATGTTGATCAGTTCCATGATCTGGTGATGCGGAACCTTTTCCTCTGGCCAGCCTGCACAGCAGGCGGTTGCCGCCGCCTTGTCTGCTTCCACCCAGACGGCAGCAGCCCGGGCCTCGTCTTCAGTTGGCTGATCGTCTTCGGGAAAGCCTTTGATATCCCACCCATCCAACGCGAACAGGCCGTCTGCGCCTTGCAACGGGGTAATGCCGGCCCGCGCAAAGACGGCGTCAGCTGCCGCGACACCGCGCGCATGCTCTTCAGGTGTTGCCCCTTCGATGTTCAAGCGAAGTTCCATTTTCGCCTCCTGTACCAGTTTGAGAAAGCAGTGAACAAAATAAGAACATTCAAGTCAATACGATTTTGGACCCACGGCTCCCTGTTGCGAATGCTTCATGCGGGCCGCCGTGGACGGGGACAGTCGGTCCCGCGTCCCATCCTGCGGCCGGCGCTATGCTGACGCTCCTACGGCTGTCCTGTTAACCGCCCGCGGCGGAGGCGAATTTCCTTCGTCCTGCTCGCGACAATGTCCCTTTAGCGGACGCGCGCAGGACTATGGTTTATACGCCGGTTTTCCTTGGGGGCGCCGACATTCGCCGGCGCGAACGTCCAGCGGGATAGATGGCTTTCGACCGCATCGTCCTGTGAGAAAGCGTCTCTCGCGAGATCGTGACAAGCCGCGCCATCCCCACCCGTCCCATTGACTCTTTGTCAGGAAGAGAACAAATGAGGAACATACATTAGCATTTCGCGTTCAGGGGCCAGATGAGTGCATCGACGCCAACCGCTGTCATTTCCGATCTTCGAGATCGCGTTGCGCGTCTCGAAGGCGGAACACCGCGCGAAAAGGCGGTTCTGCCCTTCGGCATCGCTTCTATCGACAGACGTCTGCCCGGGGGCGGGGTGGCGCTTGGGGCCCTTCATGAGGTCGCTGGCGGCGGCAATGGAGCGATCGATGGCGCTGCCGCGTCGCTCTTTGCGGCGGGCGTTGCGGCCAGGACGCAAGGCAAGGTGCTGTGGTGCGTGACCCGCCAGGATCTGTTTGCGCCGGCAATCGCCCAGGTCGGACTTCACCCCGACCGGGTGATCTACGTTGAAGCCGGCGACGACAAATCCTTGCTCGCTTGCTTCGAGGAAGGCCTGCGGCACGTCGGGCTTGGGGCTGTGGTTGCCGAAGTTGCCCGTCTGTCGATGACGGCCTCGCGACGCTTGCAGCTCGCTTCGGAAGGCTCGGGCGCGATGGGTATCGCCATCCGTCGCTGGCGACGCCAGACCGAAGCCGCCGATTTCGGGCAGCCGACGGCCTCTGTCAGCCGCTGGCGGGTTTCTGTCTTGCCATCGAGGCCGCTCCCCGTACCGGGGATTGGCCGGGCGCGATGGCAGCTTGAACTGATCAGGTCTCGTGGAGGGGAAACGCTCGATATCGAAGTGGAGGCTTGTGATGCAAAGGGTCGTCTCGCTCTTCCTTCCAAGCTGGTCGACCGATCGGCTCAGAAGGAAATTGGGCGACGTCTCGCCGCCACCGGATAGACCTATCGTAATGGTAGGGCGGCAAGGCAACCGTCGTCTGGTGGTTGCCGCCGATCGCGCGGCGATGGAAGCAGGCTTGCGCGTCGGCATGCCGGCAACGAAGGCGCAGGCTCTCGTCCAGGGTCTGGCGATCATGGATGCCGAACCCGAGGCAGACGCTGAGGCATTGGAGCGGTTGGCCGTGTGGGCGTTGCGCCGCTACGCGCCGATCGTGGCGGCGGATCCTCCTGACGGATTGGTCATCGACACCACCGGCGCCGATCACCTGCATGGCGGTGAACATTTGATGCTGGCCGACATGGTCGAACGCCTCGGCCAGGCCGGTATTGCGGCGCGAGCAGCGATAGCGGATAGCTGGGGTGCCGCTCATGCTGTTGCGCGCTACGTCGGACAGACCATCAATGTGGTGCCGGTCGATGCAACCTATGATGCGATTCTTCCTCTGCCTATCGCGGCCCTGCGGTTGCCCGACGCGATCGTCAGCGGTTTGCGGGTATTGGGCTTCGACAGCGCAGGCGAGCTTCTGAAGCAGCCGCGCGCGCCGCTGACCCTGCGCTTCGGACCGGAACTCGGCCGACGCCTTGACCAAGCCGCCGGCCGCCTTGCCGAACCGATTGAGCCAGTGCGGCCGGCGGATGTGGTCGAGGTTAAGCGCGGCTTCGGCGAGCCCATCGGTGCGGCCGAGACAATCGCCCGCTACGTCGGCAAGCTTGTTCAAGCGCTGTGTGCCGAACTGGAGACGAAGGGGCTGGGCGCGCGCCGCCTCGATCTGCTGCTCTACCGCGTCGACAACCGCATAGAGGCCATTCGCGTTGGCACAGCCTTGCCAGTCCGCGATGTGAAGCGGCTGACGCGTTTGTTGTGCGACAAGATCGAGACGGTCGATCCAGGTTTCGGTATCGAACTGATGCGCTTGTCCGCGCCCTTGGCCGAACCGTTGACACCCAGGCAGACCAACTCCTCGCTCATCGAACAAAGGGATGCGGATATCTCGGATTTGATCGACATACTCGGCAATCGTGTCGGCGAGGAGAAGCTCTATCGATTTACGCCAGTGCCCAACGACGTGCCTGAGCGATCGTTTCGGCGTGTGGCTCCGGCATCGGTAGAGACCGGCGACGCTTGGCCAGACCATTGGCCACGTCCGGCCCGTTTGTTCGCCGTGCCGGAGCAGATCGAGGCAATAGCGCTGCTGCCCGATCACCCGCCGGCCAGCTTCACCTGGAGAGGCATCCGTCGGCGGGTCAAGCGCGCCGATGGTCCCGAGCGGGTCTTTGGCGAATGGTGGAAGCGCGACGCCGAGCTTGCCGCCGTGCGCGACTATTTCCAGGTCGAGGACGAAGCCGGCGAACGGTTCTGGATCTATCGCGCTGGCGACGGCGAGGATGCCGCGACCGGCTCCCATCGCTGGTTCCTGCACGGCATCTTCGGATGATCGTGCCCTATGTCGAACTGCAATGCACCTCGCATTTTTCCTTCCTGCGTGGCGCCAGCTCCTGCGAGGAACTGTTCGCGCAAGCAGCAAGCATGGACATGCCGGCACTTGGCATCTGCGATCGCAACAGCCTGGCCGGCATCGTTCGAGCACATGAAGCGGCGAAGGCGACCGGCGTCAGGTTGATCGTCGGCTGCCGGCTTGATCTGGCAGAAGAGATTTCGATCCTGGCCTATCCGACCGACCGCGCGTCCTACTCGCGGCTGTGCCGCTTGCTGTCGCTCGGCAAGAAACGCGGCGGCAAGGCGAAATGTGTGCTGCATTGGCCCGATATAGTCGCCTACGGCGAAGGCCTTATAGCGGTGTTCGTTCCCGACCAGGCCGACGACGCATGCGCGCTCTGGCTGCGGCGGTCGCGCGAGGCTTTTGGCGATCGAGCCTATGTGGCGCTGACGTTGCGGCGCCGACCTAACGAGGCTCTGCGCCTGCACGATCTGTCCAACCTTGCTGGACAGGCCGGCGTGCCAACGGTCGTCACCAACGACGTGCTTTTTCACGAGTCGTCACGGCGCATTCTGCAGGATGTCGTCACCTGCATTCGGCACAATGTCACGATCGACGATGCCGGGTTTCGGCGAGAACGACATGCCGACCGCTATCTGAAGCCGCCGGACGAGATGGCACGCCTGTTCGGCCGCCATCCCGAGGCGATCGCTCGGACGGTTGAAATCGCCGAGCGCTGCCGGTTCTCTCTCGACGAACTCGCTTACCAATATCCCGAAGAGCGCATGCTGCCGGATCTGACGCCGCAGCAGGCGCTGGAGAAGCTGACGTGGGAAGGCGCATTGGAGCGTTTTCCGGAAGGCGTGCCGGACAAGGTTATCGCCACGCTCAAGCATGAATTGCAGCTCATCGAGAAGCTGCAATACGCGCCGTATTTTCTGACGGTCAATTCGATCGTTCGCTTTGCCCGCAGCCAGGACATTCTATGCCAGGGCAGGGGGTCTGCGGCCAACAGCGCTGTTTGTTATGTGCTGGGCATCACCTCGATCGACCCCGACCGCAACGATCTTCTGTTCGAACGCTTTGTCTCGGAGGAGCGCCGTGAGCCGCCCGACATCGATGTCGACTTCGAACATGAGCGGCGTGAAATCGTTATGCAATGGGTGTTCGAAACCTACGGACGTGAACACGCAGCGCTCTGCTCGACCGTCATCCGCTATCGGTCGAAGGGCGCGCTGCGTGATGTCGGCAAGGCTCTGGGTCTGCCTGAGGACCTTATCAAGATGTTGTCGTCGCAAGTGTGGGGCTGGTCGGATGAAGGCGTCCAGCAGAAGCACGCCAAGGAGCTGAACTTCAATCTCGGTGACCGCCGACTTCGCCTCGCGCTTGACCTGGCCAGGCAATTGATCGGCGCACCGCGGCATTTGTCGCAACATCCCGGTGGCTTCGTGCTGACCCGCGACAGGCTCGACGATCTGGTGCCGATCGAACCGGCCGCCATGAAGGATCGTCAGGTCATCGAATGGGACAAGGACGACATAGACGCTCTGAAGTTCATGAAAGTCGATGTGCTGGCACTCGGCATGCTGTCCTGCATGAAGCGCGGCTTCGATCTCTTGGTCCAACACAAAGGCATCACGCTCGATCTCGCCACGATCCCAGCCGAGGATCCGCGCACCTATGCGATGATCCGTAAGGCCGACACGCTCGGCACCTTCCAGATCGAATCCCGCGCCCAGATGTCGATGCTGCCACGCATCAAGCCTCGCACCTTCTATGACCTGGTCATTGAGGTGGCGATCGTGCGGCCGGGGCCGATCCAGGGCGACATGGTGCACCCCTATCTGCGCCGGCGCGAAGGCAAGGAAGAGGTTGTCTATCCCAAGCCTGAGCTGGAGAAAGTGCTCGGAAAAACGCTGGGCGTGCCGCTATTCCAGGAACAGGCGATGCGCGTGGCGATCGAATGCGCCGGCTTCACCCCCGGCGAAGCCGATCAGCTTCGCCGTGCCATGGCGACCTTCAAACACACCGGCGGCGTTTCCAGCTTCGGCGCCAAGCTCATCGGCGGCATGGTTAAGAACGGCTATGAGCGCGAGTTCGCCGAAAAGACGTTCAAGCAACTCGAGGGCTTCGGCAGTTATGGCTTTCCCGAAAGCCATGCGGCCAGCTTCGCACTGATCGCCTACGCGTCGTCCTGGATGAAGTGCCATCATCCGGATGTCTTCTGCGCGGCACTTCTAAACGCCCAGCCGATGGGCTTCTACGCTCCGGCGCAGATCGTCCGCGATGCGCGGGACCATGGTGTCGAGGTGCGTCCTGTGTGCGTCAACACATCAAGGTGGGACTGCACGCTCGAGCCCACTCGGGACGAGGATCGGTTTGCGGTTCGACTTGGCCTGCGCATGGTCCGTGGTCTTGCCAATGCTGACGCGGCCACCATCGTCACCGCGCGCGCCGACCAGCCCTTTGCGTCGGTCGATGACCTCTGGCATCGCGCCGGTGTTCCCGCTGCCTCGCTGGTCCAACTCGCCCAGGCTGACGTTTTCCAATCGTCCCTATCGCTGGCGAGGCGTGAGGCCTTGTGGGCGATCAAGGCGCTGCGCGACGAGCCGCTGCCGCTGTTTGCGGCGGCCTCGGCTCGCGAGCAGCAAACGGTGCCGGAAATCCAGGAGCCGGTCGTGGTTTTGCGTGCCATGACGGCTGGCGGCGAGGTCGTTGAAGACTATGGCCATGTCGGACTGACCTTGCGCGATCATCCGGTGTCCTTCCTGCGCGCCGACCTGCGCCACAAGCGCATCGTTTCTTGCCGCGAGGCCATGCAGGCGCCTGATGGGCAATGGCTGGAAGCCGCCGGGCTCGTGTTGGTCCGGCAACGGCCGGGCTCGGCCAAGGGCGTGATGTTCATCACGATTGAAGACGAGACCGGCATCGCCAATCTGGTGGTGTGGGTCAAGGTGTTCGAAAAATATCGCAGGGTTGTGCTCGGGGCCGGCATGATCGGCGTCTACGGACGCATCCAGCGCGAAGGGGAGGTGGTTCATCTCGTCGCCCATCGGCTCAACGATCTGTCGGCCGGTCCAGCCAGCGTCGGCGATCGCGACGCTGCCTTCCCGCTGCCGCACGGGCGCGGCGACGAATTCCACCATGGCAGTCCGACGCCTGACCCGCGCGGGCTGCCGAAAGGACCAAGGCCGAGGAACATCGTCGATCCCCATCTGCACATCGACCAGATCAAGGTGAAGACGCGGGATTTCAAATAAGTTGGTAGGATTAGCAAAAGCCGCAGAAATGGCCGGGACAATGCGGGATTCTGCCTTAAGACCGCTCAACGTTTGTCGCCGAACCCTGCGGTGCCAGACGATAAACGCCCGAGCAGATACTCTGATGTCGCCTTTGGGCCGACGCGGAAGGGCTGCTTTTGGCGTCCGAAGAACGATAGCGTACGTTCAGCGGGTGGGTCCTGCCGCGGCAAACTTGAAGCGGCCATTCGCAACCCCCCCAAGCAGTCTCGATGACGGCGAGGCAATCGGCAGGACGTAGGCGTAGTAAGTTTGCGCTCGCAACCTACGCAAATGGGGCGTATCGTCGATATATCGTCGGTTGCTAATGCATGGGCCGGCGACTGAGAGCGCAAGACTCCCGCATCGGACTAGGCGCGCTAGGTTCCACAACCACTCGTCGCGCTTACCAGACCATTTGCCTCTGCCGATGCTCTTTTGCTCGGTTCCAGCCAGTATTTGCCTTTTGCAATCGGAAGGGGAGCGTTCTGATGCAGATCATCCAAACCCGCCGCCGATTCCTGGCCGGCGCCGCCATGGTAGGCGCTGCCGGAATCATCGGACTTCCGGAGTCACTCCACGCGGAACCGCCGCTGGAAACGACCACGGTTCGTCTGCCGCGTTGGGTTGGTGGTTCCTACTGCTGGGCAGGCGCTTACATCGCCGGGGAACTGATGCGTGCAGATGGCTTCACAGACGTTCGCTACGTAGAAGGCGACAGAAGCGTCGACCAATCGGAGTGGATCGCGCGCGGTGAGACGGATTTCTCGGTCAACTTTTCGCCGAACCAAATCGCGTCGATCGACGGCGGCGTGCCGATCAAGGTGCTAACCGGGTTGCACTCGGGATGCCTCGAACTGATCGCCAAGGAGAGCATCCGCAGCGTCACGGACCTGCGGGGCAAGAGGGTGGGCGTTGATGGTTTCAACAACTCGCGACACGTGTGGCTGTCCCTTATGTCCGCCTATGTCGGGCTCGATCCCGTCAACGATATCCAATGGGTCTTGACTAACGACGTCAAGCCGACGGAACTCTTCGTCGAAGGGAAGATCGATGCATTCCTCGGGACGCCACCCCAGCCGCAGGAGCTGCGCGCCAAGAAGATCGGCCACACGATCCTCAACAATGCCGTCGACCGCCCATGGTCACAATATTTCTGCTGCATGATCTCCGCGACGACTGACTATGTGACTAGGTACCCGGTGGCGACCAAGCGGGTCTTGCGATCCATCCTCAAGGCCGCCGACCTCTGCGTGTCGGATCCGGAAAGGGTGGCACAGCAGATGGTCGATCGCGATTTCGTCCCGTCGTATGACTACGCGCTCCAAACTCTGAACGACATTCGCTACGACCGCTGGCGGGAATTCGATCCCGAAGACTCCCTGCGGTTCTACACACTGCGCATGCAGGAGACGGGCATGGTCAAGTCGAGCCCGCAACAAATTATCGCCAACGGAACGGACTGGCGCTTCCTCGACGAGTTGAAGCGTGAGCTGAAAACCTGATCCCATCTGTCTCGAGGGGAGACGTAGACGTGCAAATCATTCAGAGCCGCAGGCGCTTCCTGGCAGGCCTGACGGCTGCCGGCACCGCAAGCCTCGTCGGCGCTCCAACTCGAGTTCTTGCCGAGCCAGGGCCGGAGACCACACGCATTCGCTTGGCCAAGATCCCTAGCATCTGCGTGGCGCCACAGTATGTTGTAGAGGACCTGCTGCGCGCTGAGGGCTTCACCGAGGTTGCCTATGTCGCCGCGGGCCCCGGTGCGGCCACGGCCTCCGCGGTTGCGAATGGCGAGATCGACTTTAGCCTCAACTTCGTTACAAATTCGATCGTCGCCTTGGACTCCGGTGCGCGGCTCACTCTGCTCGGCGGCGTCCATTCCGGTTGCTTCGAGCTGTTTGCCAAGCGCGGGATCGACAGCGTCGTCGATCTGAAAGGCCGGAACGTCGGCGTCCAGGGATTCGGTTCGGGGCCGCATCTGTTCCTGGCCAGCATCGCCGCCTATGTCGGGCTCGATCCGGCGCGCGACATCAACTGGGTGGTGGACCCGGCGGTCAAGCCCAAGGAGCTGTTCGCGCGGGGCGAGATCGACGCGTTCCTGGGCTTTCCGCCGGACCCGCAGGAATTGCGGCGCATAAAGGTCGGGCACGTGATCGTCAACAGCACAGTGGACCGACCTTGGTCGCAATATTTTTGCTGCATGCTGTCCGGCAACAGCGATTTTGTGGCCGCGCATCCGGTTGCTGCCAAGCGGGTGCTGCGCGCCATCCTCAAGGCCGCGGATCTATGCACTGCCGCGCCGGCCTTGGTTGCCGCGCGCTTGGTCGCGGGCGGATTCGCCAGCCACTACGATGATGCGTTCGCAGCGATCAGCGAGTTGCCCTACCGGAAATGGCGGGACTACGATTCAACTGACACCGTCCGCTTCTATGCGCTGCGGCTGAAGGAAATCGGTTTGATCGGCTCCACACCCGACAGGATTATCGCCGAACGTACGGACTGGCGTTTCCTTAAGGAGCTCAAGCGCGAGATGAAGACGTGAGCCGCTGGACGCGTGCGTTGCTGCTCCTCGCCCTCGTCGCTGGGCCTGCGCACACCTCTGCGCACGAAGCGTCGGTGCCCGCCGGGGACAGCGAGCGCCTCCCGATGATGGGCGCTGCGCCGGATTTCACGCTGATATCGCAAGACGGCGGACCTGTGTCACTGCACGACTTTCGCGGCAAGGTGGTCGCCATCTCGTTCATCTATACGTACTGTACCGACGTCTGCCCAATGCTGACTGCCCACATGGCCAGCGTGCAGGAGCAACTGGGCTCTACGTTCGGGTCGAAGATCGACTTCATTTCGATCACGGTCGACCCAGAGCGGGATACGCCCGACGTGTTGAAGGAATATGCGCGGAATTTTGGCGCCGATCTGAAAGGCTGGTCGTTTCTTACCGGTGACCCAGCGATTGTTCGTGAGATCGGACGGAAATACGGGGTCTTCGCTCGAAAGACGGCGGATGGTGACGTCGACCACACATTGCTGACGTCGCTCGTGGACCCGGATGGCATCTTGCGCGTACAGTATCTCGGCGTTCGGTTCGACCTAGAGGAGTTCCGGGGTGACCTTCTCAGCCTCTTGGACGAATCCAAGTAACATAACGAACCGGCTAGTCGGCTGGGTTGCCCGGCTGCCGGCGCGCGTCCAGACCAAGCTCTTGATCGCGTTCCTGTCGATCGTCGGCCTGTTGATCGTGCTTGGGGCCGTCGGGTTGCAGGTGCTGAGTGGGGTCAATGATCAAACAAACGAGCTGATCAAGCTGCAGCGCAGGATCGCGGCCTATCGCCAGGTGCAGCACGATACGACCACCCAGCTCTACGGCATCTCCACCGCCCTGTTGCTTCAGGACAACGGGATGCTGGATGGGGCGCTGCGCCAGCTCAACCAGTTTGGCTACGACCTCGACCGCATGGAGTTCGTCGCTGAGACTGAGGCGGAGCTGCTGGGCCAGGTCCGACAGGAGTACGAACGGCTTGCGGCCGGCGTGACGCATGTTGCGGAGCTCTTCCGCGCCGGTCGCACGGAGGACGCGCGCAAGGTTCAGCTGGACGAGATCATGCCGTCGGCCGACCGCCTCGAGCGGCTGACGAACCAGTTGGTCAACATGGCCGAAGCCGACATGGTCGTGGCCATCGAAGCAAGCGAGGGGGCGTACGGCACCTCTCGACTGGTCGTGGTCGCTTTTGCTGTGGGCAGCATCCTGCTCGCGCTTGCGCTTGGCTATATCATCTCCTGGTCGTTGATCGAACCGGTCAAGAAGATCGAGACGCGTCTCAGGCAGATAGCGGCCGGCGACTTCGCCCAACATGTTGCCGTCGCCAATCGCGACGAACTTGGCGTGCTCGCTGCTAACGTCAACCAGACCTCCGACCAGCTGGGGCGTCTGTATCAGGAGATTGAGACACGCACCCAGCAGCTAGACGAGGCCCTGCAGCAGCAGACAGCCACTGCAGACGTTCTGAAGGTCATCAGTCGCTCTACCTTCGATCTGCAGGTCGTGCTCGATACATTGGTGGAATCGGCTGTCAGGCTCTGCCGTGCCGACAAGGGTGGTATCGTGCAGTTGTTGGATGGCGTATTCCGCTATGTGTCGACGCATGGCTACCCGCCCAATTTCCGCGCTTATGTCGACGCCAATCCACTTCCAGCGCTTGCCGCAGGCCGGGGCTCCGCCGTAGGGCGCGTAATCGAAGAACGGCGGATCGTGCAAATCGAAGACGTGACCGCTGATCCGGACTACCGTGTGGCCCTGATCGCTGAGGCAGGCGGATTCCGCACCGTCCTCGCTGCCCCGCTGTTGCGGGAAGGTGATCTCGTTGGCGTATTCGTCATGACGAGGGTTGAGCCGCAATCTTTCAATCCCAAGGAGATCGCGCTCGTTGAGACATTCGCCGACCAGGCGGTGATCGCCATCGAGAATGCGCGGCTCTTCGAGGCGGTGCAGTCACGAACGCGCGAGCTTGCCGCGTCTGTTGGTGAGCTCGAGGCGCTTGGTGAGGTGAGCAAGGCGGTCAATTCGACGCTGGATCTCGACACGGTGCTGAAAACGATCGTCGCCAAAGCGGTCCAGTTGTCGGAGACGGATGCTGGCACCATCTACGTGTTCAGCAGCACGCGGCAGCAATTCCGTCCGCGCGCAAACTTCGGTATGAGCGATGAGCTCATCGCCGCAGTCTCACACCAGACGATCGGGCTGGCCGACATGGGGATCGGCGACGCGCCCGAGCGCTGCATGCCGGTACAGTTCCCCGACCTCAGCCAGGAGAGCTCAGCCTTCCTTGTAAGAAAGACGATCGTCGATGCCGGATATCGCGGTATCCTGATCGTTCCTCTGCTCAGGCCCAACAAGATCGTAGGTGCACTGGTCGTCAGGCGCCACAAGCCAGGTGCCTTCCCTGAGCCAGTTGTACACTTGCTGGAGACCTTCGCAGCCCAATCGGTGCTCGCGATCCAGAATGCCAAGCTGTTCCGCGACATCGAGGAGAAAGGCCGGGAGCTGGAGGCCGCCAGCCGCCACAAGTCCCAGTTCCTCGCGAATATGAGCCACGAGCTCAGGACACCGCTCAATTCAGTCTTAGGTTTCACAGAACTGCTGGTCGACGGCATCTACGGCGAACTCCCGGACAAGGCGAAGACGACCGTGGCGCGCGTGCAGGCAAACGGCCGTCACCTCCTCGGGCTCATCAACGACGTACTCGACCTTTCCAAGATCGAAGCAGGCCAACTCACCCTGGCGATCGAGGACTACTCCGTCGCGCAGATTGTTCGATTGACCGTTACGGCTATCGAGCCGCTGGCACGAGCGAAGGGTCTTGAGCTTTCAACGACTGTTGCCGAGAACCTTCCAATCGGCCGCGGGGACGAACGCCGTTTGATGCAGGTCCTGCTCAATCTTGCAGGCAATGCCGTCAAGTTCACTGACACGGGTGCGGTCGACATTCTTGCGGGCGCGGTAGACGGACATTTCGAGATCACCGTCCGGGATACAGGTCTCGGCATCGCATCCAAGGACCAGGCTCTCATCTTCGAAGAATTCCAGCAGGTCGACAACAGCAGCACCAGGCAGAAGGGTGGCACAGGTCTCGGCCTGGCGATCACAAAGCGCATCGTCGAAATGCATGGTGGGACCATAGACGTCGAGTCCGTGCTTGGGTCAGGGTCGACATTCCGGCTGAAGATACCAATCCGGGTGAATGAGGACGCGAGGGCGGCATGAGCAAACGAATCCTGATGGTGGAAGACACCGAGGACAACCGCCAGATCATCCGCGATCTTATCGCCACCACCGAATACGAGTTGATCGAGGCGGCGGACGGTGCCGCCGGCGTCGCTGCTGCCGCGGCCGAGAAGCCAGACCTGATCCTCATGGACATTCAGCTGCCGGTAATCGACGGGTACGAAGCGGCCCGCCGTATAAAGGCCGATCCGGCGCTGCGGCACATCCCGATCATCGCCGTCACATCCTATGCATTGTCGGGCGACGAGGCGAAAGCCCTTGCTGCAGGCTGCGATGGCTACATTGCCAAGCCATTCAGTCCGCGCCATCTGCTCGCCGAGATTCGCCAGTTCCTATCCTGAGGGGAGACACTACCTTGCACGATCCGCCTCGCATTCTCGCGGTCGACGACACTGCGGAAAATCTCGAGATCCTGCGCATGCGGCTCGAGGCGAATGGCTACGATGTGGTGACTGCCGCGGATGGTGAAGAGGGGCTTGCTAAGGCCCGCGATCTCACGCCGGATCTGATCCTCCTCGACATCATGATGCCGAAGCTCAACGGCATCAGCGTGGTGCGCATGCTGAAGCAGGATCTCTCGCTGCGATCGATCCCGGTCATTCTTGTCACCGCAAAAGCCGACACGCGCGATGTGGTCGAGGGGCTGGATGCCGGGGGCGATGACTATTTGACGAAGCCCTTCGAGCACCAGGCGCTGTTGGCGCGCGTGCGCTCGATGCTGCGACAGAAGGCGCTTCACGATACCGTCGCAAGCCAGGCCCAACGCCTTCAGGATCAAGCCGTGCAGCTTTCCGATTGGAACCGCGCGCTCGAGCAGACCCTGGCGGAGCAGGTGATCGAGATCGAGCGAATGGGCCGGCTCCGGCGTTTCCTGCCCGAGCAGGTCGCCGACCTTATCCTTGCGGCGGGAAATGGCGACACGCTTCTGCAAAGTCACCGTCGCGAGGTGACCGTCGTTTTCTGCGATCTACGCGGCTTCACAGCCTTCGCCGAGACTGCCGAACCTGAGGAGGTGATGGCGGTTCTTGGCGAATACCACGCCTGTCTTGGTGAACAAATCGTCCGCCACGAGGGAACTCTTGAGCGATTCGTGGGCGACGGTATCGTCGTGGTTTTCAACGATCCACTGCCCTGCGCCGACCATACGGAGAGAGCCGTCCGCATGGCTACGGCAATGCGGGATGCGATTGACGAGCATTCAGAGCAATGGCGCAAGCGCGATCACTTGCTCGGCTTCGGAATCGGCATCGCCCGAGGCCATGCAACCATCGGGCGGATCGGTTTCGATCAGCGTGCCGATTATGCAGTGATAGGCACAGTGTCGAACCACGCCGCCCGATTATGCGAGGAAGCCCGGCCGCGCCAGATTCTCGTCAGCCAGCGGGTCGTTGGTGCCGTCGAATCACTAGTTGATTCCGTCGCCGTTGGCGAACTGACGCTGAAGGGTTTTCGCCGCCCGATGCCTGCCTATGAAATCGTGCGCTGGATCGGTCGGCCAAGCTAGCGTTGGACGCACTCCGGTCTCTTTCGGATGATAGGGCCCGTCGAACCGTCGGCACAAAGCAGCCCAGCCATCGACCGATCTCCAGCTCGCCGCAACGGTGGAAAGCGGTCGCTCCGCGAGTAACAACCCAATGGCAGCCTACGCAAGGATGTCTGCTTTTGGGATGCAGCTATGGCGTGATCGACGACCGACATTGGGCGCAATGCGGCCGGGCAGCTCTGGGCCGATGAACGAACCCGCTGCGCGGGAGGGGCGCCTGCGGTTGAGGTAGTGATCAAGAACCGGTCGTCGCGCCCGCGTTGAGCGTCATCCGGCAGGGGCAG